>NZ_JBEZHO010000007.1:0-271519 GCF_040650615.1 Streptomyces sp. NPDC048643 | reverse complement strand
CCCACTCCGCATTCGTCAGATCACCACGGCCCATACAACAAGCCTGACCCCAACACCCCGCTCATGTAAGGAGATCCGGGAAACAGCGCCTAACGGAGTCCTATTCGAACTGCTCCGAAAAATGATCTTGCTTCAGTAGCTTTCGCGACGGCGGTCTGTCGCTGGTCGGCACGCTAGAGGTCAGAGTTCAGTAGTCCAGATCCCGACAGGGTGCTCACTCGGCGGCAGCCACAACTGAGGCTGTGACTCACGATGCCGTTCCTCGGCCTGTTCTTCCCAGTGAAAGCGGTCATCCGCGTCGGGCCACGCGACTTGCAGCACAGGGAAAGGAGGCCGCCGGTAGAACCCGATGGCCTGCCCGAAGAAGGTCCGGTACCAGCGGAGGTCAACGTGTCTGAGCGCGACGTGGTGACCGTCGACAACGTCAGGGTGTCTCTGGCCGTCAGCCAGTACGGCGCCCGCGGCGGATTTCTCGCCGACTCCGTTGAGCATGCGGTGCATGGCGTGGATGTCGAGTCCGAACATGGCGAGTTCAGGGGCGCCGTGAGTGTGTGCGAGGCCGATCGTGTAGGCGAATCCAGGACCGATGTCGTCCTCGGGAACCATCACGACGTGCCATCCGTGCCGCTGCACATTCTCGATGATCGTCAGATCCATGCGGTCCGCTTCGTCCCGGTCGCCGTAGTCATGACAGAGGACGCAGCGGCACTGGAACGGATCAGCAGTCATACGCGGAGGCTACGAGGTGAGTGCTTGAGTCGGTCAGCCGGGCTCGTGACCACCCGTTCAATCGAACGACATCGTCACCCTCAGCGACCGCTCCCCAAGATCTGTGCCAGAACCCAAGAACCATCGACAAACGTTACTCACTCCCGCTTACGAAACCATCCTGCACGCTGAGTACGCGGGAGCGAAGGCAGCAGAAGCCAGAGTCTTGGGCCCGTGAGCTGCGGGCCAGCTCTCTGCGTGTGGCTCGGCGATGTGCAGTCGTCGGGCCACACGGGACCGGCTGCGGCCCACCCCGGCCACCCCGGCCGCGGCGGATATCAGTCGCCTCCCCTCTACGCGGGGGTGTCGGTGATCTGACCGTCTTCGAGGTGCAGGCGGCGGGTGCGTGTACGGCCTCGAGCAGTCGGCGGTCGTGGGAGACCAAGTGCGCGGTGACCGGGCGGGTGCCCGCCAGCTTCCATGTGTAGGAGACGCTCCCGCCCCCGTACGCCACCATGGCGCCTTCCTCCGTCACGGGTTTGCTGCCCGAGGAAGAGGCGACCGGACCCTGGGTTCCGAGCAGGTCGCAGCTCTTGAGCATGACGCTGCCTGCGACGACGGCGGCGATCGCGGCCAGCGCCGCAATCAAGGCCCGCCACCGGTGCACCGTCCCACCGGACGTCCGTGCACCGGCTGTCGCGTCATCCGCCGCTCGGGCCGGCGGCGTGGTGATGGTCAGAACCGGCTATGCGGCGAATCCAACGTTGGTCACGTACTCGTACTGGCCCCACTGGCTGCCCAGATCAATGACCTGGTCCACCCACGCCTCGTCCAGCTCACGGTCGTTGCCAGCTGCCAACGCGGCGACGATGCGGTCCCAGCGGCGGACGTTGAGGTGACGGAACTCCACGGCCCGCTGGTGGGGCCTGGCCACCTGGTACTGGTTGAGCGGATGGATCTCGACGCGCGTTCCACGTCCCTCTCGGTTGAGGCGGGCCAGGAGGTAGCGGGCGACGTTCTCGCGCCGCACGGTGCGGTACGCCTGCTCGATCCTGTCCAGGTTCTTGCATGAGGGTGAGCGCCGGCCCTCCAGCCAGGCGCGCAGGGTGCGGTCCGTGATGGTCAGGCCGGCGGCGCGGGCGGCTGCGCGGGCGTGGTCGCTGCGGGTCAGGTAATGCAGCCGGGCGAGGAGACCGCGGCGCGCGGTGACGGGGGTGGCGATGTAGCCGGCCAGGTCGTCCATTTGCCGGGCGACGGCCTCGTGGCCTTTGAGGCCGCGGGCGCCGTACTTCCCGAACTCGAGGTTCCGCTCAGGCATCGCCTCTTCCGGTCCTTGGATCCACGGATCACTGTACGGCCTCTGCAAGACGAGCACCCAGCCTGACACTTGGCCACACTGTGCACCGACCGTCGCGCCGTGGAGCAGGTCTCCAAGGAATCCTGCCACCAGGGCTGATTGGCACTCGCCCTAGATTGTCGCGAACGGGCCGCGTGATCGTGGCCTGTCCGACGTCGCAGCTCCGCCTCGTCTGTTCTGTCAACCGCGATCTGTGGCACTCGTGAGAGAAGCCGGCTGCATTACACAGCTCACACTTAGGGAGAATGCCCCGTCATACCTCTGGGACGCGCCGGTTGTCCCACCTGAAGGCGCCCGTGCCCTTGGCTCAGCTGAGCCCCCGGATCCCCATCGGTGCCAGAACCTGGGGCGCACCTGCTGCATCTTGTCGGGGCCGGTGGTATCGGGTCACGAACCAGGCACCGCGGCTCCAGTTGCGGCAGTATTGCCAGGATGGGACATGGCACTTGGGGCATGCCACCCCAGCGCATGCGTTCCAGGCTCGACGCAGGGCGGCGTCGATGGCGTGAGCGTCCTGGTCCGTTGGTTTTGCTGTGAGGGTGAAGTACTCCATCGGCCGATGATGGCAGCCGGTTCGGCTGCGCGTCATACGAACGGTAGGTCCTCGTATGGACGTTGGGTCGGCTTACTCACGGGTCTGGAGTCGGTGGGAGTGCGCCGAGCCGGCACCGGGGATGGCGCCGGCTCGGTGGATCGGCGGGCGCGGGCCAACGCGCCTGCCGGAGGGTCTGCCCGGATGCGGGTGTCGACGCGCTTCAAGGAGATGATGGATCTCCTCCCGGCGAGTTGACCGTGTAGATGACGGCCGGAATCGTCAGCCCGGATGATCGTCCTGGCATGGGCGCCGACGGTGAGTTCGGTCGACGATCGCTGGCGTTCGGAGGGAGAGCGATCTGGCGCGGGGTCGGCCCGGCTGGCGTGGGGAACGTCGGCCAGCCGATCGAGGAGTTTGTCCAGAGCGGTTTGGCCGTCGTCGGCGGCCACGTGGCCGCCGCGACGGTGCGGCTCGTGGCAGTGCGGTTCAAAGACGTGATGATCCCGTACGCGACCTGGTGCGGCGACTGGTCGGACTGTTGGGGCGGGCACACTGGCAACCCCAGCCCGCCGGCGACCACTGCGCCCTCGGGGACTGCCGAGCAACCGTGACGGTCCTGCTCACGATGGCGAAACGATGATGGCGAGGCGAACATCATGGGGGGACGCTGTTCGGTTCGCATTGCGTGCCGGACGGAGGTGCGAAGATCTGTTCGTGGTGACAGATGCCGAGTGGACTCGGATCCGGAGGAGCCTGCGCTTCGGGCAACGGGATTCTGTTCCGGCAGCGGACCGGCCTTCCCTGGCGGGAGCTGCCTCCCTGCTTCGGTAGCTGGAAGACTGTTCACGACCGTCATCGAAGGTGGTCGGCGGACGCAAGTGGGAGAGAATCCTGCGAGCCGTCCAGGCCGATGCCGATGCCGAGGAACGGATCGACTGCAGCATGGTTGGCGTCGATTCCACGACCTGCCGCGCTCATCAGCACGCGGCCGGAGCCTCCACTCTGCGGCGGCGATCTGCCGGAGACGTGGAACATGGATCCCGTCGTATGACGGCCGAGGGTCACAGCCACTCGTTGATGGCAGCGATGAGGACAGTCGCTTCGTAGCGGACCGCGAGTTTCTCGTACCGCGTGGCGACGGCGCGGTGTCTCTTGAGCCGGTTGATCCCGCACTCGACCGCGTGACGTTCGCGGTAGTCAACCGGGTCGAAGCACGGTGGCGGGCCGCCGCGCGAGCCGAGCTTCCGGCGGTTGCGGGCCTGGTCGGCCTTGTCCGGGATAGTGCAGCGGATCCCGCGGCGGCGCAGGTAGGCGCGGTTCTTGCGGGAGGCGTACGCCTTGTCGGCCCGCACCCGAGCGGGACGGACGCGTGGCCGGCCGAGCCCGATGCGTGGCACGCGGACCTTTGCCAGCACGGGTTCGAGCTGTGGCGAGTCACCGCGCTGTCCTGCCGTGATTACGATCGCCTTGGGCTTCTTGCCCTGCTCGACGGCCAGGTGGAGCTTGGTGGTGAACCCGCCGCGCGACCGTCCCAACCCGTGATCCTGGGGCTCGGTGAAGATGCCGCCCGGTGGTTCCTTCCGCCGGTCGCCCTGTTTGCGGGTCCCTGCCGCATGCTGGTGGGCGCGGCAGAGCGTGGAATCGACACTCAGGTCCCACGTGATCGCCCCCTTCGACGCAAGCGCCCCCTAGGGACTGTCTCCTTGAAAGGCTAGGGGCGCCATTCCTGCTGGTAGGCGGAGTGTTCGGCGTATGACTGGCCAAGGATTCGCAGTGCGTAGGCCAAGCCGACCGAGCGGGAGTCCGAGGGGTCCATGGCTTTGTAGTTCTTCGCCAGTTGCTCGATCAGGTCGAGCATGGGGAGGTGGCTGTCGAGTAGAGCCTCGCCGCCCAGGACGCCGGCCACATAGGCGTAAGCGTGGTTGTCGTCCATGATGCGTGCGACGAGGAATTCCACAAGATCGTCCATGTGGACATCCTTGCGGGCAAGGTGCTTGGGCGGTCAAGCGAGTGTCCAGATGAGGATGGCGGCGACGTGGAGTGCGGCCTGGTAAGCGATGGCGAGCTTGTCCGTTCGCATGGCCAGGCCGCGCCATTGCTTGAGGCGGTTGATGCACCGTTCGACGGCGTTGCGCTGCTTGTACTCCTCGGCGTCGAAGGCTGGTGGGCGGCCTCCGTCGCGGCCGCGCCGCAGCCGGTGGCCGACCTGGTCGGACGGCTGCGGGATGACAGCGCGGATTCCGCGTCGCCGGAGGTGATTGCGGATCGCGCGGGAGGAATACGCGCGGTCAGCCAGGACGACATCGGGTCGGGTTCTGGGTCGGCCGGGTCCGCTTCGCAAAACACGGATGCTGGCCATGACGGTCTCGAAGGCCGGGGCGTCGCCCGCCTGGCCTGCGGTGACGCGAAGGGCCAGTGGCCGTGCACGGCTATCGCTGGCGAGGTGGACTTTCGTGCTCAGGCCGCCGCGGGAGCGGCCGAGGGCGTGGTCGTCGGGTTCGGCCCGGCCTGGTGCCCCTTTTTCCTGGCGCCGGCAGCATGCTGGTGAGCCCGGCAGACGGTGGAGTCCACCGAGACGGTCCAGCCGATGTCGGCGTCAGCGTCCGCTGCTGCCAGAACTGCGGCGAAGATGCGTTCCCAGGTGCCGTCCACGGCCCACCTGATCAGGCGTTTATGAGCGGTCTGAAACGAGCCGAGCTCATCCGGCAGATCCCGCCAGGGCGAGCAGGTGCGGTACTTCCACGCGATGGCTTCCAAGGTTCGGCGGTGGTCGGCCCATCGTCGACCGCGGACCGGATCGGCTGGCATCAGTGGCTCGATCCGGCCCCACATCGCATCAGTGATCACTAATCGGACAGACACATCCGATCAACTGACCACCCGATCAAAGAGACACGCTCTAGCGGCCGGGCGGCGTCGTGTCCCGCGATGTTCACTTCGACGGATCTCAGGTCGCAACGATCGCGGAGCGCTACGCTGTGAGCACCGAAAGCGAGGGGCGCCTTCAGGCCCGGCGCGCCCTTCGCGGGCCAAGGGGGACCGGTATGAACACCATCGATATCGGGCGGGTACGCCGTCGCGTGGAAGCCGTGGAGGACTGGTTCCTGGCCGAGGACCAATGGCGGTTGGTCAGTTCAGCCCTCACGGAGCTGGAGTCGGCTGTCGTACGGCGCGACGACACAGCGGTCCGCGCCGTGTTCGACACACTGCAGTCCCTGGAGGAAGATGCCCGGCGCGCCAACGCCCTGCCCGGTACGGCGAAGACCCCCATCCCCCCGCATCAGCGGGAACAGCTGAACTACCTGGTCCGTCGCCTCACACTCGATCTGGGACAGCCGCCACCGGCATCCGGCGGCACCGAGGGAAGGCATCCGCGACACAGCGGCTGACCACGGCATCCGTCCGGCTCTCCACACAGGGAGGCGAGTCACCGGCAATGCGACCCTTCATCAGACCGGCCCTGCTCGTGACGTGTTTCGCACCGCGCCCCAAAGAGGCCGGTGAACCCAACCATCCGTATCTGCAGGCCATGTGGTCGGCGTGCCGTGCTCTTGGGATGACCTCACCGGTCGCCGGCGCCCCGGCACCCTTGGAGGTCCTGCCGCCCGGCCTCGACCATGACCAGGAGTTCACGTCGCTGGGCATCGCCGTCCGAGCAAGTACGAGCGGGCTCTACTCCGCGTTCGCCTTCACCGAGCACGACGTGACCGGTCTGGTCGCGCTGCTCGCGCCCAACGAGACCCAAACGGGGCTGGAAGGCTGGAATCCACTGCTCCGGGAGTGGACGGACGCGCTCACAGGCACGGGGCCGGTGCCCTCTTCCGAGGGGATCCTGCACGAGTTCCGCATCTTCGAGGCGCTGTACCGGGGGCGCGGCGCGAGCGGAAGACGTACCCACCCGGAGCACATCCGCAGAGACGCTCCGTCGGGCAGGAACGGTACGTGGTGGCAAGGGTTCGACGAGACGGATGAAGGCTTCCGTATATGGAACGCCGACGGGTACGACTCCCCGGACCCGCTCTCGGCTCTCTACGTCCTGGCACCGGTCCGGCATGAGGACACACTGGACGCGTGGGCCTGGGCGCTGCCCGGGCATCAGGGCCTCAGGCCGCTGACGCGCTACCTCATACACGCGGCGAAGGTGCGCTACGAGGAGAGGCTTTACGCATCCTCCGAGCTCGTGCACACGCGCGTGGACCGCGGCGACGCGGAGACCGAAGCCCTGCTCCGGGTCCTCGCGCCGACGTCGACGGGCCGCCCAGTGTCACTGGAACGCATCCGCACGGCGGCGGCGCACCTCGACCGGGGCCAGTTCGGCCCCCAAGGACTGCTGTGGACGATCACGGAACAGCGCCAGCTGGTACGTACCGTCTCGATCGCCGTAGACAACCTGCGCATTCACACGCCGGGCGTCCGGCGGCATGGTCCGGGCAGCACGTGGCCTGAGGCCGAACTCGCCGTCGCACAGCGGGTAATCAGACAGGTCGAGGGCGATCAGGTCCAGCTGGAAGCCTGTCGCGAACGCGCCGACGCGGCTCGCACCCTGGCCTCCGGCATCACCGAACGGGCGCTCAACGAGCACCGGGTCTGGTTGACGCTCGTCCAGACCTCCGTCCTGGGCGCCATCCTCACGGCCCTCACCGTCGTCCAGGCTTTCCAGTACACACCCCCACTCTCCCAGCATCTGAAGTCTCCAGTGATCCTTCTGCTGGCATCACTCGCGCTCGCCCTGCCGCTGCTGGTACTGCGCTCGGCGCGAACCGCCGTGTCCACGCCGTACCGGTGGCTGGATGCGAGCGCCGTGGTCCTGCTGGGAGTCGCCGCGGGCTGGACGGCGGTGGTGGAGTGGAATGTGCACTACGGGCACGCGCCTGTTCCCTTCGTAGCCACCGTGCCATCCAGCGGGGCGGGCGGGCTGCTCGCCTACGGCGCGTACCACTGCTGGGACCGGCGAAGATCACGGCCCTACTGACCCTCCGAACCGAGTCCGGGCGCAACTCGTACGGCGTGAACGTGAATTTGCCTGACCATCTCGGCGACTGGAACGAGGTTTCTTATGGGCCGCAACAATGACGCACGTCAAGAACCGGAGGAGCCCCGGGAGCCGGATGAAGCCCAGGAGCCGGGCATACCTGGGGATCCGGACGTATCCGGGCGGCCTGAGACGTCGGGGGCACGCCCGCAGCCGGACCCCGGCTCGGCCATCGGCGACTTCGTCGAGGCGCTGGACGTCGAGGACCTCATCATGAGATTCGACGTCGATTTCGACGTACCGATGCGGCAATCCCGCGCGATCGGCATGCTGCGACTGGCCGAGGCGGACGAGCCGGGGCCCCGGGACGACGTCCGCCGCACCGCCCGCCGCGTCGGCGTGCACTGGTGTGAGACGGTCCGGGCCGACGTGGCCTACGAACTACTCACCGGCCTGCGGCAGATCGAGGCATCCCGGTCCGACGCCGAGTACCTGCACGCACGAGTCACGCGTGGACAGCTGGACCCTGCGGACGTCTTCACCCGTTATGTGATCGCCCGGTGGTTCGACGGGGCGGCCCGGATCCAGTACCGGCTGGGCAGTTTCACCACCGCGCGGCTGTCCTTCGAGACCGCAGCCGCCGTGGCGGAGGCGTCCGACCTGTGGTGGGTCCTACCCGACCTGCAGAGCAATTTCGCCCGTGCCCGCTACGAGGAACAGAACCAGACGGCGCGCGCCGGGGACGGCGGTACGGGGGCTCCCTCATTCATCGCCGTGCTGAACGAGCTGTGCGACACGATCGCCGACGCCGGCCGCGCGCACAACGTGAACATGGAAGCGCAGCCGTCCCCAGAACTCCCCCGCGAGCACCGGGAGTTCCTGCGGGGATACTCCAATGCCCTGCACAACCTGGCGACCACACTGGGCCAGTCCGGTGACAGCGCGCGTTCATTGGAGGTCACCGCACGGTCCCTGGCCATCTCGGAGGGACTGCGTGACGAGTACCGGATCGCCCAGTCGGTCACCAACCAAGGCCTGCGGGACAAGGAACGGTCCGCGGAACATTTTGGCAGGCTGCGCGGCATGGGATGGCGCCGAGGCCGGCTCATCGCCCGACAGAACCTCGCCATCGGCACAGGGGGTCTCGACGGTCTGAGGGAGCTGGGCCAGCTCCTGGACGAGCTCGGCCAGGACACGCCCGGAGCGGGCCGTCAGACAGGCATGGACGTGGACTTCCACGCGTACACCGTGCAGGGGTACCGACGGGTGGCCGAGACGCTCCCCGAGAAGAGCCGCCCGGACGACCTGCTCTCCCGCCAACTCGACATGGCGAAGTCGGTCCGTGCCGCCATCGCCCTCCCCCTCTACAAACGCGCCTACGCCCGCCACGTACGACCGGCGTACCTGCAGGCGATCGCCCACCACGTCCGCCGCGGGGACGGCTCGCGGGAGAACGTGGAAAAGGTGGTGTCCCTGATCGAGGAATCGTCCGGTCGTGAGCTGCTGGATCTGCTGGCGTCCTCCCGCCCTCAGACCCTCGGCCCTCCGGCGCGCACCCTTACGCTGTCCACCCCCGCCCGCCCGCCCGCCGGCGACGAGGAGCGCCGGCGGGCACCGCAACCGGTCACCGGGAAGGAGGAGGCGGCTCTCCGGGAGCTGGTCGCCGAACGGGAACGCGCCTACGAGGACCGCTTCCTCCACGAGCCGCTCACCTCCGCTACCCACGACGAAGACATCGCTCACCGCCTCGCCCAGTACACACTCAACCACCCCGGCTCCTGCGTGATCCGCTACTTCCGCTTCGCCGCTCCTGACGGCGTCAAGGGCACCGGAGGCGAGGCCGTGCCCGACTCCCTCGGCATGGTCGTCTGCAAGGAAGGGCAGCTGACGATGCTGCCCGCAGTGCCGTACGACCAAGTGACCGAACTAGCGCGCCAGGTGTCGTCCGACCGCCAGGACAAGGCACCCAGCGAACGGACCTGTCGCCGCGTCTGGGATCTACTCATCGCTCCTGCCTGGGCTTCGGTCCGCCAGGGTGGCATGCCCACCCATCTGACGCTGATCCCGACCGACGATGTGTTCGCCATCCCGCTGCACGTCGCGTTGGCACCCGACGATCCACATCCCCTCGCCGCGCGCGTTCCGTTGTCCCACTCCGTGAGCGTGGCCGCGTTCGTGACCCACGGCCGACACCTGCTCAAACGACAACTCGTCGAATCGAACGACGACTTGGCGGCCCTACTCGTGACGGACGCCGCCGCCACGGGAGGCGAGGTGGTCAAAACGGGCTGGCCGCCCGAGCACATCGCCGTCGCGGGACAGGTGCCGGCGCAACTGACCGGTCCTGTCCGGAAACTGCCGGGTGACTGGGACGGCATCGCGGAGCTGACCGCGTCCAAACCGGAATTCTTCGTGTACGCCGGTCACGGCCGTTTCGTCGACACCTCCGAAGACTACGGTCCCCTCCTGCACTTGGGCGACGGCGACTGGGTCACCCAGTTCGACCTCGCACTGCGCCTCAGTCTTCCTCGGAACAAGGTGGCGATTCTGGGGGCCTGCCTGGCAGGTCAGGGCATGCGGTCGGAAGGCGGCGACGTCCTCGGGTTCATGCGGTCGCTGATCATCAGCGGGGCCGGTGCCATCGGTGTCCCCCTGTGGAAGGTTCTGGACTCGGCGATGGTGGCCACGGTGCGGTCCGTACTGCGGCAGAGCAGGGAAGCGGTCGGGCCCTCGGGAGCGGGAATCTTCGACGTGGTCGAGGCCCTACACGGTCACTACCGGCAGGCCGCTCAGGACTACGACGGCGCAGCCGGACGCATCGAGGCGATGCCACTCGCCCTGTACCTATGATCGGGATCACCGAGATCGCGGCGCACGAGGGGCAGACATGAACCGCAGTCACAGGCACGAGGCGCCCGACGGGGCCAGCGGCGAGGAAACGGCCAGCAAGGCACGCAGGAGCGTCCGGCTCGCCGCGTACGACGCGCTCCGCGAGCAGCACCCGGACATGTTCGTGAACCCGCCGGGCGGGACGATCGACATCCTCCTCGACCCCTCGGATCAGGAGCGGGTGGCACGTGAGACATCGGAGATCGCTGTCGCTCTCGGATTTCCCGAGGAGTCCGGAGACATCGGCATCGTCTACCGCGACCCCTACGTCAGGGTGCTCCGCGACGCCGTGCGGTTTCCCTCCGGCCGCACCGGCACCTACATCCGTATAGTCCCCGAGAGCGGAGCACCGGGCGCTGCCGTGCTCCCGGTGCTCAGCGACGGTCGGCTCGTCCTGCTGCACCACTTCCGTCACGCGACGCGCGGCTGGCACTGGGAGATCCCGCGCGGCTTCGGAGCTCCCGGGGAGGACGGCTCGGAAGTCGCCCGCCGGGAGCTGCACGAGGAACTGGGGTGTGACGCCGTGGACCTGACTTACCTGGGCCCGATGTCCTCCGACACGGGCCTGCAAGCCGGGCACGACGAGCTGTATCTCGGCCGCATCGACGCCGCGGCCTTCCAGGACACCCCGAACCCGGACGCCCGGGAAGAGGGCATCGGGAACATCCGTCCCGTCTCCCTGAAGGAGTTCGAGAACATGCTCCTCAGCGGCAGGATCTCTGACGCGTACACCTTGGCCGCGTACGGTCTGGCACGCGCCCGCGACCTGCTGCGCCCCTCGGACTGACGAGCGCCGGGCGGGCCCGGTGCGGCAAGAGTGCATGCCAGGCATCGCCGGGCAGGCGAGATTTTGCGGACACGCCCGAAAAGGTGTTGCACAAGGTCCTTCTCGGGTAGGTCGAAGTTGTGTTTGACCTGGTGTTCCACCCGGCGAGGGCGAGGTTGTACATGGTGGCGACGGCCTGCACGGCGTGGTGGAGGCCGTCACCCTTTTGACGGCAGTCGCGGAGGATCTTCCAATTCCTCATGCGGGCGAAGGTGTGCTCGACGCGGGCCCTTACGCGTCGAGCACGGCGTTGTCCTCCTCCTGCCCGCGCAGGAGATGCCGTCCGGCTCTCGTGCGGTGCGGGACGATCAGCCCGGTGCCCAGGTAGGCGCCGTCCGCGATCACCGTCACTCCGGCCGCCGCGGCCGGCAGATCCGACTCGCGCCAGACGTGGGCGTCGGCCTTGTTGCCCGGCGCGGGCCGGGCCGAGGCGATGACCAGGCGCGTGTCGGCGTCGATGAAAACTTGCACGTTCGCCGAGACCCGGTAATTACGGCTCGAGGCACCGATCTTCCGGTCACGGACCGGGATCAGGGTGCCGTCCACGATCCACAGCCGTTCGATGTCCTCCGTCGGCCGCGGCGCCGGCTCCAGGGCAAGCAGCGGGCCAAGCCGCTGGACGACCCGGCAGACTATCGCTGAGGAGATGCCGAACAACGGGGCGAGCTGGCGCATCGTGAGGTTGGTGCGGTAGTAGACAGCCACCAGCAGCACCCGGTCCGCCAGCGGCAGGCACCACGGCCGACCACCGCCCAGCCCGTTCCCGCACCACCTTCACCAGCTTCGCGAACCGCTCCATCCGCAGCCCGGTGAACGTCTCCACCCACAACGGATCAGCCTTCAACACCCCACCCATACAGGAGAAATGCCCAGATCATGACCTTGTGCAACACCCTTTACGAGCTCGTGCACGACAAGGGGTGAGACGTCGACAACCTCGGTGGGGCCCGTGTTCACATCTGCCGTGTCGAGTGAAGGTCTGCGGTCTGCTGGTGAGAGAGCAGGCCGGCGATGGCCTGGACGGTGTCGCTCATGTGCTCGCGGCGACCCAGGTGGCGGGCCAGGGTCCGCCAGTTCTTCAGACGGGCAATGCCGTGCTCGACCCGGATACGGCGTGAGGAGTGCGCCTTGCGCCGGTGCTCATACATCTCCTCGTACCAGTCCGGGGCGTTCTTCTTGAACTTACGGTGCGGTGGTGTCACCACCCGGCCGCCGGTCTGAGCACCCAGGCCCTGATAGCCGGCATCGGCGAGGATCTCGAGCGCGGGTGCGGCGGCCAGGAGCGTGGCCAGCCCCAACTGGCGGGCATGGGTGATGTCCGCACAGCTCGCGGGACGAGACGGGCTGCACCGCAGCACGCTGCCTACGCCGCCCGTGACCACCATCGACTTCACAGCGTTCTGCTTGTTCTTGCCCGAGATGAACCTGTCCCGGTCCTTGCGCCCTGCCGCGGGCCGCCGGACACGGATCTCGGTGCCGTCGATGATGCCGGTCATCCCGCTCGAGCCGAGGTGCTCGACGACCTCGGCCAGGGTCCGCAGGCGCACGTCGGAGCTGACCGTGCAGCCCCGCTCGGCAAGCAGCGGCCGCACCTCGCCGACAGCTCGTGTGATAGTCGAGCGGTCCACGCCGAACCAGCAGGCCAGCACGTCGTGAGTGACTCCGTGCCGAAGATGGACGAGGGTGGCCAGCATGCGGTCGACGAACACCAGACGGTGCTTGGGCCCGCCGCCCACGGCCCGCTTCCGCGACCGGGAGGCCAGCTTGACCTGGTGCCGCTCATGCCACAACGGGCCTATCTCGACTACGAGTTCAGCGATCACCTCGCTTGTCAGACCCGTGATCCGACGGTTGCTGACGATCACTGCTCGAGCCCTGTTTCCCACCACCCGACCATGATCAACCATCACGGGCTCGATGTCTCACCCCTTGTCGTGCACGAGCTCGTTAGTAGTGCTTCGTTAGGTTCGTGGTCTGGTTCTGCTGGCGGTGAGTGGGCGGCCGCAGGTGGTGCAGGTGCCGGTCCAGCACCTCAGCAGGTCTTGGAGTGCGTCGAGGGTCTGGTAGAGACTCGGGCTCGTGGCTGGACTTTTGGGTCGAGCCTGCGCAGGGTGAGGAAGGCCTGGGCGGCGGTGACGAGGGTGACGTGGTGGTGCCAGCCACGCCAGGTGCGGCCCTCGAAGTGGTCCAGACCCAGGCCGTGTTTGAGCGTGCAGCCGTCCTTCGAATCGCGGACCGCGATCTTCGCGGGCAACGTCCCGTAGATGCACCACATCTCAGGGGCGGGATGCCCCTTTCCCCCACTCAGGCCGGCGGCTGATCCGACGAATCCACCCTGTACGCCGAAGCTCTCACACCTTGCCGGTTCGCCGGCTGGCTGGCTAGCTCCCAAGGATGCGCGGCTTCGGGGCCCACATACCTTGCAGGACGGGCCTACGATTCGAAGATGCTTAGCGCGGCCGAGCCTGGGAATCATCGACCGAGCAATCGGTTCGGCACAGCTTCGCAAGTTCTGGAGGGACCCTGTCCCACTGCAGCACCCGAAGCCCGAACCGTCTCCTTTCGGGAGCCGGCGACTCGGCGCCGCCCCAGCGCCAGTCACCTTCCCCACATCCGGGCCAGGTCTGCCCCTGAAACGCTCAGGAACCGATGGCCAGTGCTGTTACCGCAGAGGCTCCGGACGCGACGCCGACTGCGGCTCTGGACCGGCCCCGTAGGCTGACCGGCTGTCCGATGACATCCTCTCACGAGGGCCCCTAGCGCCCGCCTCCGAGACCGACTGGCTCACCGAGCTCACTCGGGACGACGGGCTCACCGGACACGAGGTGCCTCGGCGGCCTGACGCCGCCTGGGTACTCGGCGCCATGTACGAGCGCGGGACGTCCGCGAGCAATTCGTCAACGACAGCCAGAGCAGGGACGAGCATCCCGGCCCTGGATGGGCGCGGCTGCGCTGGGCTGAGCTGGCCGACCGCATCGGTGATCCGGTCGTTCCACAGGGCCTGTACCCCTGCTTTCGCTGCTTCCCTCCGCAAAGGCGGCCGGCATCAGGCCCGGCTCGATCGAATGGCCTGCCGAGGGCAGTCTCGACGGGCCGACATGGGACCAGTTGATCCGGTTCCTGACCGAACACAACCACAGTCAGCATCGCCCAGCCGAAAGTGGGAGCGAATCACCGATCTCACAGGAATCACAGGAATCCACAAACGCTTGCCCTGAGCAGGAGTTTGCAATTTTTCCAGGAACAGTGGGACGAATCTGGAGGTGACCCCCTAGGATATCGATCCCGGGCGAGCGGATGCATCGCGACAGCGCAGAAAGAGAAAGGTAGACCCCATGGACCGGCTCATAACCACCCTCGTATTTACTTTCTTCATCGTTGGCTACCTGATCTGCTTCTGCGTCGCAGTTGACGTAGCCACGCGGCACCCATTCGACTGGAAGGCGGCGGGATCGAGTCAGAAATTCAGAATATTCTTGATCTTTGCGCCTCTGATTTCCATAGGCTTCTCCCCCCTAGGTGCAGTCACCGGAATGGTCTACCTGGGGAAAGTTCGGCCATCTTTGACGCTCAACGCGCGGAGAGCAATCGATCAGGGATGGCCTCCACCGCCCAGGAAACCGACGCTTGGCCTCAACTGGGTGTGGCAGGAGCTCCGAACTGCTCAGAAAGTAAAATCCCTCCTGGCCGTAACCGGCGCCGCCTTCCTCGATCTCGCGATCGCCAAAAGCCCGCCTCCACAAGAGGGCCTACCGCGCTGGTTCGGCGAAGCGCTTATTTTTTCGCTTTGGCCGTCATTCTTCTGCGCGATATACCTGGGCCTGACCGTGGCGCAGATATATCTGACCTCTTCTTCGACGAACCGACGAAAGTCTTCCGCCATGCTGAGAACAGAAGGCCTGGCTATGGGTGAGTACTACCGTCGTGTCGAGCGATTCCAGGCACGTAACGTGCCCCGGCAACCATGGAACCGGCAATAGCTGTGTACAAGTTGGATGTGCAACTACCTACCTCTGGGCAGATTGCCGTTTCCCGAGGCGCCCTGATCCAGGTTCTGCTCGTCAGACCTCGATGTAGGCCACGACCATGATGCTTATCTCGGGTGTATGTGGCCTCGTTGCAGTTCAGGGCTTCGCTGCTGCGTAAGGGACGTTAGCGACGGTCCCGCGAGGAGTACCCCGCCGGCAGCCGGGCCGGTCCGTTGACCCGATGGGGTGCCGGGGGCGCGCGGCTGGACGTGATCGGCGCTGTCTTACTTCCCCCTCCGCGCTCCGAAGACCAACGCGCCAACCGCCGCTACTGCTGCGCTGAGGACGCCCGCGGCCGGCGCCACAGCGCCGTGGTCGATGAAGTACTTGGCGAGCAGGAGGACGCCAACGAAGGCGCTCGCACCGAAGATTGCACCCCCGACGCGAAAGCGGAAGTTGATGATGTCCATGCGCATCTGATGCTGGTCGAGCTGGAAACGGCGCAGGCTCTCCGCCCGCTGGATCTCGATCTGTGCAGCCGACTCCTGCTCCACGATCCTCAGCACCCGCTCTGGTGCCCCGTCCACGACGCGCTTCCACACCTCCATGTCCTCGCCCAGCGGCAATGCCCGGTGCGAGGAGGGCTGTAGGGGCGGAGCGCCGTTGCCGTCGTCGCTGTCCGGGCCCGGCAACGACGGCTGCGGGGGCACGGGGGCATTCATGGGGTGTCCTCGTCGGCCCGGGCGGCAGCAAGCCGGGCGACGACGTCGCGCACGGACTCCTCCACGCGCAACCGGTTGCCCTCTCTTGGCATCGGCACAGGAGTGGGCTGCGGAGGCGTAGGCGCCGTGCTGAACGTGCGCGTGGGCACTAGCACCGCGAGCATGCCCTCGATGAAGGCCTGCCACGGCATAGGTGAGGCGCCGACCGGCCTGGCGCTTCTCTGTGTGGCTCCTACACCTGCAGGAGCAGTCTGCCTACGGACCGCCGCGACCCCCGACCTCACCAGTGACGTCCAGGCTAGGAAAAGCGCCCCGGGCCACCACCCCGCGACCAACGAGACGGCGCCCGCGGCAAACAGCAGCGCCAGGGCGATCCAACGGTTAGGCCACGCTGTGGGGCGCGCTGCATCGGCGTCCTGGGTGCTCGTATCCCAGCCTTGTACTGCCTGGTTCCACTCGGCTGCCCCACTGACCTTGCTTATGTCCCCCTTCGACCACAGCCACTCCCGCGGCCGCGGCTGCCACCGATGCCGAACTCGCGGGTGGCGCAGACTCCTGCGACTTTCGCCCCGAGTTCTGCTAGTCCAGCCCTGGGCATCCGGGTCCCAGAACGGCTGACTGATACTCATGCCGCCCCGCCCCCTGCGTGCCGCAAGGCCGACAACTCCTGCTGCTGGCCCACCGGCCCGACGAAGATGCCCGTGGCCAGGGCAGAATCGTCCACCTGGCAACCCGCTTCCCGCAGTGCGTCCACCACGCCATTGGCGATGCTCTCGCGTACGGACTTCAGGTAGCGCTGGACATCCATGTCTTGGAACGCGCTCGTAATCCGGTCGGATGCCAGTTCCCGTACCGATAGGGCGGGGCCTTCCGGCAGGCTGGCTCGGCCTCCGATAAGTAGTCTCCAGACGACCTTCACACCCCGCCAGAGCACTAGCGGGGCACACCCCGCAGCCTCGGGAACGTGCACGATCGCCTGCGCCACTTTGGCCACGATCCCGGCCTGACGTTGACGGTGCGCAATCCGGTCCGCGCTCTGGAACGCGGACCGGACTGGCCTCAGCACGTACGGCGCCACCTCCAACGTCAGCAGCCCACCTTGGGTGTGCACGCGGATGTAAACGGTGGCGACCAGCCCGCCATCCCAGCCGCTTACCTGGACGCGTACAAAGTGGCGCCGCCTATCCCCGCTCTCCTCCACCGCTGACACGCGGTGCGCCTCGAATTCGGCGCGGGTCTGCGGAGCCTGAGCTCGGCTGGGCAGTCCGTCCACCGGAAGGAAAACGCACTCATCGATGCTCAGTTGGCGAAGTCGGTCACGCACCACGGCACCAGCCTGCGTGGAGCCGTGCGCAGACGGGATTCGCATTTGCTCCAGCCGTGCGACGATGCACCGCAGAACATCTTCGTTATGAAGCTCGGGCTTGCGTGTTTCGTATCCCTGCTCGAGCCTCGACCGGATGGTCACGGCGTGCGTCCACGCTGGATACGGGACACCCGCCCCGCGGAACGGCGCTGCGGCGTTGTACAACACCAGCGGCGAGTGCTGTTCCGCGCGAATGTGTTGCCGAAGTCGCTGGAACCGAATGCTGAGCGCACGTTCAGCCGGGTCCGATGCCGCACCGCTGAAATAGGCCGCGGACAACTCCCGCGCCAGCATCCTGGCCGTTTGCGCACGCTGCGCCGCCGCTATGAAGGTCATCAGCAGGAGACACAAAATCGCTACCCACACGTATAGCGGCTGGTACCCGAAGTCTGTTGCCCACAAGCCGGGGACCCACGGGTAGGAGTTGTACCCGCTGTCGAGGGAATTAGACGTTTGTCTCAGTTCCGGATAGATGGCGTACATCCAGAACACGATGGCGCCCAGCCAGATTCGTCCCCACCAACGCAGCACCTGGGCAGCCGCCGCCCTGCTCCGGCTTGGGTCCGGCCGCTTCACCGATGCCATGCGGAACCGGGAGGCAGCGGCTAGTACTCCAGCCGTAGATCGTGATCTTCTTGACCGGTGTGCGCTCCAGTTGGCCTGGGGAGCGGCCCAAGCTGCCTGGGGTTCGTCTGCGTTGATGTCGTGCCCCGCCTCTATGCTCCTTCGATGACGTCTTATGAAGGAACGCATCGGACCGTTCACGTCCGGGTGGGTAGCCGCCATGCCCAAATCGACGAGCAGCTCGCACCCACGATCCAGGCGATCTGGGAGTGCGGTTTCGACACGTTCACTTGCTGCCAGGATTTGGCAGAGAGCAACGCGGACTGGCCGGAGAAGCTGCCGCATATGGCGGAGTGGGTGGAGTCCCGCCGTGGCTGGATGCTCATCGACTTCCCGGTCGACAGCGGCCTCGCCTTCCTCTCGGCCGCGGCGAACGCCGGCCCGCGAGACGCCTTCTACGTGCGGATGACTCACTGGGCTGCCCCGGACGCCTGGCATGTGAAGATCAAGCCGATGGACGCGGCGATGTTCCAGGAGGACCAACCATCGCACTTCGGCCTGCGCCTCCTCCAGGTGAGCTTCCCCGCCCACGACCTGCCGGAACTGACCCGACGCCTCCGCGAACACGCCGCAGGCCGTTCGGTGCCGCCCGCCCCCGCCGATTGGAGCACCGTCGGCCGTTAACTTCTGGGCCGGACCCGGTCTGCACGGCAAGCTCCGGCTGAGCACCTGCTTGGCCAGACGGGCCAACTACAGCGTTCAGTCACAGATGGGTGGCCGCTTGCCGTTGGTAGTGAGACCTGCGTGCGCGGGCCTGGTGGCGGCGGCGCCAGTGCGACCAGCGGAGTCGGTGCGCGAGGTTGTGGGCCGGGCTGGTCATGGTGGTAAACAGACGCTGGAGCTCGTTGCAGGTCAAGGGGATCAGGTCGTCGGGGACGGGGTGGTCGCGGCGTTCGGCGGCCGCGGTGACGGCGAGGAAGGCGTGGGCGAGCATCGCGAGGGTGACCCAGCGGTGCCAGGAGGTCCAGCGGCGGACCTGGTGCTCGTCCAGCCCTGCCAGGCCCTTGCCGGCCTGGAACGTCTCCTCGACCGTCCAGCGCCGTCCGGCCACCCGGATCAGGTCGGTCAGCGGGACGGGACGCGGTGAGAAGCAGCGGAAGAAGGCGAGTTCACCGCTTCGCTGGTTGCGGCGGATCAGCAGCCACCAGTGCCCGGGCCGGTCTGCGGGGCCATGGATGTCGACCTGGGCCCAGTCGTAGTACCGCTCGCCCTTGGCGCCCGCTCCTGCCGAACGCCGCTGCCAGGCCCGCTTCGGGATCTTCGCCACGATGGCCTTGGCCGGGCACGTCCCTGCGGCGGTGGAGACTTGGTGGGTGCTGGAGACTGCCAGGACGTAGCCGAACTGGCGGTGTTCGAGTGCGGTCCGCAGGTGCGGGTTGTCGCCGTAGACCTCGTCGCCCGCGACCCAGCGGGCGGGCGTTCCTGCGTCCAGCGCCCGGCCGATCATCCGGGCCGCCAGGACCGGCTTGGTTGCGAAGGCGAGGTTGTCGGGGATGCCGGCGGCCCGGCAGCGGCCGGGGTCGTCGGTCCACGAGAGCGGCACGTACAGGGCGCGGTCGATCGCGGCGTGCCCGCGGGCGGCAGAGTAGACGAGGTAGACGGCGACCTGGGAGTTCTCGATCCGCCCGGCAGTACCGGTGTATTGACGTTGGACGCCAACCGTGGCGGCGCCCTTCTTCAGGTCGCCGGTCTCGTCGACCACCAGCACAGCCTCGTCGTCGGCCAAGTGCTCGACCACGTAGGCGCGCACGTCGTCGCGGACCGCGTCTGCGTCCCACTTCGCGCGATGCAGCAGGTGCTGCATGCCGTCCGGGGTGGCATCGCCCGCGTGCTCGGCCAGGGTCCAGCAGTTCTTCCTCGGCAGGTCCGACAGCAGGCCAAGGACCAACGCCGTTGCATGGCGGCGTGGTTCGACCCGCGCGAACCGGGCTGCGATACGGCCCGTCAGCTGGTCGAACATCGACCGCCATCGGGCAGGTACTGCGCTGTGACCTGCGGCCACCGCCTGATCTTCGTTTGTCGACACAACTCACGATGATCAACGGTGGCCGCAGCCGTCTCCCCACCGGCCCCGAGAAGCAAGATCACGATCTACGGCTGGAGTACTAGCAAGGCGAAGGGCGGTGCGAAGAGACTGAGTAGGCCGTTGCTGAGCGTGGAACCTACCACCCAGACAACCAGCATCAGAGCCGCCCAGAGTATTGCCATGCGCCGTGCGTGCAAGGCATGCGCCAGCACACGGGCCGCGTCGAAGTCGAATGCGGGTGCGACTCTTCGCTCCTCGTGGACGTAGAGCTCGTCGATAACCGCGTCACGGAAAGTGTCGTCGAGGTACGTGCCGGCGCACAGCAACCTGGATGCTTCCGTTGCATGCGGTGGCGGCGCAACATACGAAGGCGACACGCGCGTTTCCCTCCCCCGTCTCGTGCCCGAACCAACCGACGTCACAGACGAGTTGATGCATAACGCACAACACGGGCACCCGTCAACCTGTGGGCGAATCGAACGCCAGCTGACCCAGCGAAGCAGAAGCCCTCTGCCACGCCATGGTGCCCAGCGTTCATCCAACTCCCGGCTGGGTTCTCGGCACAATTTTCCGTGCTCGACGCGCGGAGGGCTGGCCGCAGACCGCCTACCCGCTCCCGCCTACCGCAACCTGGCGCGGCTCGGCCATTTCGGGGTAGGCGGTGGCTTGCAAATCCGTTGGGAGCGACGCTACGACATCCTCGAGGCCTTCCTCGGTTCGCCACCTGCTGATCACCCACCGGCACGTCCAAAGCCTCTGTTAGGGCCTTTTAGAGAGCATCTGATCAATGTTCAGGCTGGATTGTCTGAATCACCTGTTTCGATTCGCCAGGTTGGTGCTGATTCTCCGGTGAGTTCACGGCTGGTTTTGTTAGCCATGGCCCAGTGGACCATGGTGCGTGATCGCTGAGGGAGGGCTTCGCAGTCCCGGACGAGGCGGCGGTTCTGCATCAGCCAGCCGAAGGTGCGCTCGATCACCCAGCGCTTCTTCTGGGGTTGGAACCCTTTGACGGTGGAGCGTTTCACGACCTCGACGTCGATGCCCCTGGACGCCCCGTGCTGGAAGACGCTGTTCTGGTATCCGCCATCGGCCCAGACCTTCATCACGCTGGGGTGCGATGTGGCGAGCTCGTCGAGGAGGCGTTTCCCTCCGGTTGAGTCGTGGACCGAGGCGGCCGTGACGATGACCGCGAGGACCAGGCCGAGCGTGCCTGTGGCGACATGACGCTTGCGCCCTTTGATCTTCTTGCCGGCATCGATGCCCTGACTGACCTCGGCGACATTTGCGGAGGTCTTCACACTCTGCGCATCGATGACAGCGGCCGACGGGGCCGCCGGCCGTCCCTGTGCGCGACGGGCCTTGTCACGTAACAGGTCATGCACCCGCTGGGTGGTGCCGTCCACTTCCCACTTCGCGTAGTAGTCATAGACCGTCTTGTACGGAGGGAAGTCGTGCGGCAGGTACTCCCACGGGATGCCCGTCCGGTTGACATAAAGGATCGCGTTCACGATCTCCCGCAGATCATGGACCCGCGCAGCGGTTCCCGGCCCCGTGCGGGCTGCCCGCCAAGAGGCGAACACCGGCTCGATCAACCTCCAGCGGGCATCGGAGACATCACTGCGGTATGGGCGTCGTGGACTCACAAGACACGCAACGACCCACCATCACCCGGGTCACAGCGAATGCCTCAAATCGCCTGCAAAATAGATCAGTTGCCCTCTAAGAGGTCGTTTTCATCTTGAGTGCGACACTCTGAGTTGGTTTGTTCCGCCTCTTGGTGTGTTGCTGGTGAGTCTGTGGAGGCGGTTCTTCTCGGTGAGGCTGGTGGTGTGACGGATGGGATGAAGGTTTGCTTGCGCCTGTCTCATTCCAGGACGCCCGGGTCTGTTCCGTGCTTCGACGCGGCAGGGTGCACGCCTGGGCGCACGCCCCCGGGCAGCGGTATGTCCAGGTCATGACGGAACGTCGTGCGTATCCGAGTGATCTGTCCGATGCCCGCTGGGAGTTGATTGAGCCGGTGCTGTCAGCCTGGCGCTTCGAGCATCGCGGCCGGGCTCTGGACTTCGGCCGGCCCCCGAGGCATGACCTGCGCGAGATCATGAACGCGATCCTCTACGTGGATCGCACCGGCTGCCAGTGGGCCTATCTCCCGCACGACTTCCCACCGCATCAGAGCGTCTACGGCTACTTCGCCAGGTGGCAAAAGAACGGTGTCTTCGCCCAGCTCAACGGTCTGCTGAGGGAGTTGGTGCGCCAGCAGGAAGGAAAGAGCCCCGAGCCCTCGGCCTGCGTGATCGACGCGCAGAGCGTCAAGACTTCCACCAGTGTCCCTGCCAGGAGCCAGGGCATCGATGCGGGCAAGAAGATCGTGGGCCGCAAACGCAGCATCATCACCGACACCCTCGGCCTGCTGCTGGCGGTGCTGGTCACCGCGGCCGGCGTCCAGGACTCCACCGCCGGAGAAACCCTCCTGGACCAGGCCGCCGCCAGCCATCCTGGCCTACGCAAGGTCTGGGTCGACGGCGGCTACCGTCAGCACCTCGTCGAGCATGCAGCCACCCTCGGCATCGACATGGAAATCACTCAACGCAAGCCCGGGACCAGGGGATTCACCCCGATCCCGAAACGCTGGGCAGTCGAGCGGACCTACGGCTGGCTGATGCTCCACCGCCGCTTGGCCCGCGACTACGAAACCCTGCCCGCCCGCTCCGAAGCCATGATCCACATCGCCATGACCGACCTCATGGCCCGCCGCCTCGCCAGCGAGAACACCATCTCCTGGCACGATCCGACACCAGCACACCAAAGCCGCATTCGGGGATGAAACAACGGGATGAAACGACCTCTAAGACTCCGCTATTAGCGGCGTGTAACGCAGTGCTTCATTGCTCGGGTATGCACGGTCGCTGACCCGCGAACGCATCCATAGGTGCTGGATCAGGCCCGTTCACTGCGGGCCGCACTAGGCTGGGCACGCAGCGTGGGAAGTCGAGCACAGTCCTCCTTTCCGGCCAAGCTCTCCCCGAGGGTCAGCAGCGAGAGAATCTGTACGGGCTGGCTGGCTGTGGCAGCTGCCTCCAGTTTGTGGTGGCCGTCCAGGAGGAAGTGGGTCAGGCCCCAGTGCCGGTAGTGGTCGACCGGCGCCCCGACGGCGGGTTCGCACACGTCGAGAGTGGAGACCGCCACCGCTGTGGGGACCGTTCCCTGTTCCATCAGCGTGACGTACCGCTTGACGCGCTCCCTCTCGTTCCATACCAGAGGAACCATGGGCACGACGAACTCGTATAGGTGAGCGTCCGTGTCTACGACAGTCTCGAAGGTTCGGTAATACGGAGTGTGCGGGTACTCCGGAAGGCCCCAGAACTGATCGATCCCCCACGTCGTGACCTGCTCGCCGCTGAAGTAGTCGCCCTCCTCGCCCGGGACGACCAGTCTGGGTTTGACGCTCAGAAGCAGTGGGAGGTACTCGCCCTCGGGCAGCAGGCTGGCATACGCATCAATCACTCCGCCCTCGTCCAGCTCGTGCAACGCGCCGCTGAGTCGGGCCTGCACGTCTTGCAGGGACAGCTTCTCCTTCGCGCCCTCCAGCCGGCGAAACAAGAACGGGCACGTTCCGCAGTAGAAGCTGAGCTCGAACGCAGGCTCGTCGTCCACCATGAGCAAACGACGCCTCGGCCCACCGCCGACCTCCTGCAACTCTGTGCCGAAACGCAACCGCGCCTCAGGCGCGGGAAGGCCGAGACTACGCGGGGCACCCGATTCAATGATCACACCTCGACCGTACGGGACGGTGCGGCCGGCTCCGCCGAGATCGGTCAGCCAGCCCGCGGCCTGTACGGCAGCCTCGGACGCGGCGTCGCCGAACCGGACGATCGCGTGGTCCGGCTGGGGCAATAGGAGCAAATCCTGCCAGGGCAGGAGCGAGCTGATGTCCGCGTGCTGGTGTGCGCCCTCAAGAGCCGGTCGCGATCCGAGCTCACGGCCGCCTGGCCCACGTCGGCTGTCGGCGGTAGGAGTCGCCGGTGAGGGTGAGGACCTCGGCGTGGTGGACCAGGCGGTCGATCATCTCGGCGGCCGCGACGTCGTCTGAGAAGGTCTCTCCCCACCGCCCGAAGGTCTGGGCACCGATTCATCGAATCGCCGAAACCCTCGACAAGACCCTTCCCGAGTTGTTCGCGCCCGATTATGACCAGCGGCTTGAAGCCGCTCGTCAGCGGCTTCGGCCGGAGGACTGATCGAGCGGTCTGGACTCCTCACCTGGCCGCAGCCCGTTGGGGCTCGTAGAAGGTTCCGTTACGGAGCATCGCGAACAGGACGTCGGCCCGGCGTCTGGCAAGGCAGAGCAGAGCCAGGGTGCGGTGCTTGCCCTGGGCGACTTCTTGCAGCTCTTCCAGCTCGGGTGAAGCCGGTGCTCAAGCCCCTCATCAGCGGTCCGTCGATGCCTCCGAGCCCGGTGACACCCCCCCGGATCATGAACAACAGGAGGGGGAAGTCACGCCGGACCCGAAGGCCGGAGGCCCCATTGCGGAGCCACGCAAAAGGTAACGGGGGCAGGTCGCGTTCTGCCACCGCTGGGCCCGCCGCCGCGGGCGGCCGACGACTGCGGCCGAACCCCAGTAAGCGACATAGCGAGTCGCGCACCTGGTCGAGGCCCTTGGCCGCCCTCAGCGGTTCCGGCCCTACTGCCTGATGCACAACATCATCAGCAAGCTCCAGGCCGCCGTGCTCTCCAACATGATCGGGCGCCAGAAGAAGGGCAAGATCGAGGCGACCCACGCCGAGATCGCCGAGGAACTGGGCGTCAAACGGACAAGCATCGGCCACGCCCTCGACGCCCTGTGCGAGAAGAACCTCGTCCGCAAGGTCAAGCGGTCCTCCTATCAGCTCAACCCCCGCGTCGCGTATAACGGGAACGGCCAGGAGCAGCACGACTTCCTGGCCGAGCTGCGGGCACTCGCACTGGACTCCAACTTCCCCGACGAACTCGCACCTGAGCTCAGCCTGTTCCCCAGGTCTGAGGTCGGCTGACCGAAGGGATACTCGACATGCTGTTCCAAACCACCGGGCTGTTCGGCATGCTCCACCAGCTGCAGCTCACCCCCACAGCGATCGACGTCCTCTCCGTCATGGTCGGCCACCAGGACGCCAGCGGGAACGTCAGCATGAAGCAGAGCGAGATCGACGAAATCCTCGGCGTCGGACAGGCCTCCATGAGCCGCGCGATGGCCCTCCTCGTCGAACGAGGCATCGTCATCCGCTCAGGAGGCGGCCGCGGCCACCGCTACGCCCTAAACCCCGCGGTGGCCGGCTACGAGTCCCAGACCGAGCTCGAGAAGTCCATGACCCAGCAGCTCGCCGTGGGCGGCCCCCCGGCCCATCAAGGTCCCCGGCTACGCCAAGCGCCCGCCCAAACCCGGCAAGGGCGGCCTCCACGCCGTCGCCTGACCCCCAGAACGCAGCGAGGCCCCGGCGCGATTGCCGGGGCCTTCTGCACCTGTACGCGTAAGCGTCCACCACCAGTATGCCCAGGTATCCGGACACTCAGCCACCCGGAACCTGCGGCAGCTCCGGGAAGAGACGCGATCCACGGTCGTCAGAGCAGGGAGCCATGACCACCTCGCCCATGGAAGAACCAGACCCAGAAACACAGCCCGCCATGGGAAGGGCAGAAGAGACCGCCGATGCCAACCCCTCAGTGCTGAGGGCAGAGGCACTTGCCCTCTACAAGGCTCAACAGGCCCATGCAAAGGTCCGGGCTGCCGCGGTAAAGGACCTGTTTTATTTTGGCCCTTTTATTCTCTGCATAATTCCCGGCACCTATATCGTTGCTACCTGGCTGATATCCGGTTTCACTTCGTCGAGAATCAAGCCATTCCACATCGCGTCGATGGCTTGGGGCGTCGGTCTCTTAAGTCTCGGCCTATTGGCTATGGCTGTTTTCGGTGTCCGACGAGCCAACAGGATAACTGAATTTCATGACCTTCAACGGCGCGAGTTTGCGGAACGGCTGGCGGAACTTGACAGCGCCGCTGACAGCCAGTCGTCCCTGCTCGCCAATCGACAACTTCTGATGGAGTACCACCGCCTCTCGACAGGCCAGGCGAGGTCCGCCTTTCAACTGGCGCAGCGGGTGATGGGGGCATCGGCAGTGTTGATTACCGCAGGCGCCCTTAGCGTGATTTGGGCTTCCAAGACCGCCACCGCGGTCACGCTTGCATCTCTGACCGCGTTCGTCACGGCGTTGAGCGGCTACATCTCCGCCACGCTACTGGCGACCTACCGAGTCTCGGTCGAACAGGCACGGTTCTACTTCCGTGAACCCCTCGCCGGCGGTTACCTACTCGCCGCTGAGCACTTGGCAGACCGTCTGAGTGAGCCGGAGCGCGCAGCAGCCCTCGGCCGCGTGGTCGATGGCTTCATCCAGGCAGGCACCAATGTGCCCGGAGCGCAGGAGGATCCCGTCCCGTCGGATGCGTCACCCGATTTCCCACGTGCCTGATTTCGCAGCCCCAACCCAAGTGTGACGGGTATCACACTTTTTTCTTGCTGCTCTGTCTTCTTGCCGCGACCGAAGAGTGACATCGCAAACACCGCATCAGCAGGAGCTCACGCCAGTGCCCCCTTCCTCCAGCCCGGTCCGCGAAACTGCCGGACGCCGACGCCTCTCGTCCCCTCCACCAGCGGAACTCGGGGTGGCGTTGAGGCGAGCCTCCCTTGAGTGGACAGCCCTGCCTCACCCGGGGGACTCAAGGGTGGACAATCGATCCCGCTCGGTCGAAACTTCGGTCCGTCTGGCGGAGCACGAAGGCCGGCGGTGGTATCGATCCGGCCGCGGGGAGCTTGCGGAAGCTAGTCGTTACCGTCAGCTGCTCATCAGCCCAGTCCACGAAGTGCTGGGGGATGTAACTGACTTCGTCATCGCGCGGAACATGGACGCCCTCTGTACTGAGGTTTTGGGCCTCCGCACCACCAGCAGCCGGTGGAGGGAGGCGGCTTCCACCGCTTTGCTTGGCCCTTGGTGGCGTGAGGGCGAGCGTTCCGGTACGGCAATCCTGTCCCTCAACATTCTCCGGGCCGAGACGCGCACCCTGCACCGGCAACTGGTGCCGCTGTGGCGAAACGGGCCCCGGAAGCATGGACGCATGCTTTCCCTTGATGCCGACCTCGGAGGCCTGTCTCTCCACGACCTCGTAGCGAGCGACCTCGACCTACTCAGCCGCGTGGAAAGCGGTGTGTTCGAGGACGAGCGACTCAACAGAGTGCTTCGCGCTCTGACACCCGAGGAACGCCGGGTTGTTCTTGCTCTCGCCGCTGGCGAAGGGGTGACCTGGACGGAGGCCAGCCTCGTGGCCGGCGCTGCCTACCCGATGGCCTTCGGCGAACGAGTGCGGCGGAAGGCCAAGCGCTTGGCTGCCGAGCAACGCAGGCGCGTCTCTGAGCGTCACGAAGGGCCGCCCAGACAGGAACGTTAGGAACATTGCCGGTCAAGGTGGCTCCCAGGACCGAGAGGTAACCACTTCTCGTTGAAGGAAGCCACCATGATCGTGCTGCTCCCGCTGGCCCTGCTGATCGTCGCCGGCGTTGTATGGCGGGCCCTGGACAAGGCCAAGGACACCGACGTCACCGGCATCGTCCGGATCGCGCTCACCGCGATCGTCACGCTGGTCCTCACCTACGTGGCGATGCGCGTCGTCCCGCCAGAGGCGGTGCCCGACCTGCTGAACGCAGCCCTGCAGGCTCTGAAAACCCGCAAACGCTGACACCGGCCAGATCAGCGAACCGAACGAGAACGCAGGCTGAGGACATTCCCGTTCGCAGCCCGCCGATCGTGGTCCAGTTGGCTGGACTGAAGGCTCTCAGTGCCAGCCAGTGAGCTCGGCCCGCCATTCGGAGTTGAGCTTGTCAGCTGCGATGCTGCCGTCGGCGGTCAGCAGTTCTGGTTCGTGAGCTCCCATGTCGGCCAGCAAGTCGGACACCAAGATGTGAGCCACGACGACGGCCTCCTGCTTACTCAGCGTGAGTGCCGCGAGATCTGCTGTGGTCTGAGCCGGCGTAGCCGGCACTGGGCTCACAGGGCCACGCTGGAATGCGTCCGCCGACGTGGCCAAGCGCAGGGGCACGTCGCTGCCTCCGTAATGGTGGAGCGCGGCTTCGAACATGATGTCTCCTGCTGCACCGGTCTCAGCGGCCCAGGCTGCAGCCGCCTGAACCTGGGCGACCAGCCCGAGTTCCAGTCCGTGCTGGTACAGCAGTTTCGGACCCTCCGGGCTACGTCGGTCGCCCCCGATGTTGAGCGGCAGGGCGGACCAGAAGCTGCCGTCCTGGTGCAGGTGGCCGGTCGGGGATCCTTCGAAGCGCAGCTGTCGGCGTCCCGCGAGGATGGGGTGCCGTGGCATCAAGGCTCGGGTCACTCCCTGGACGGCGATCCCCTGGAAGCGGTCGAAGGCGGCTGCGCGCTCGGTCTGCCTGGTGAGCGGATAGTTGCCGCGGACTGTCGGCACGGCCGTCAGGCTCATCCATCCCGGCTCGTGGTCCATGAGGCTGCCCCCGATGGGGACTTCGACTGACAGTTGGCTGCCGAGGTGGCGCAGGCCAGCGTCGGCGATCTCACGGAGGTGGTCGGCGTCTGCGGACGCGGCCTGGAAGCGGTCGCGGTAGCGCTGGGCGATCTCGGACTCGGCGAGGGTGCGGGTCGTGGTGCCGTGCCGGACGTGGACGCGGAAGTTGTAGTCGTTGCCCGGCGCTGAGACCGCGTGCGGCGCCTGCGTGCTCGACGGCACGGTGAGCAGCCAGTAGGCGCTGCCCTCGTGGAGCGCGGACCGCAGGGGGCGCACCCCTACGTTGGGGACGACGGGCTGGATCCAGTTCGCGAGCACGGAGCGGATCCACTCCTCCCCACGGTTCGGGTCCGGCTCACTGGGCGCGAGGCCGTGTGCGTGGTCTTGCTTGCCGTCGTCGACGCCGATGACGATCATGCCGCCGGAAGTGTTCGCCATGGCGCTCACATCCTTGGCGAGCTCTTTCTTGCCCGCGTCGGTCCCCTTGTAGAAGTCCTTCTTCCAGTCGAGGTCGAGACCCTCGGGTATCCGGTTGTCGACCGCGCGCTGCAGATCGTCCTCGGACAGCTCGTCGGGGTGGCTTCCCAGTGCGGCGGTGAGTCGTGCAGGCAGTGCCATCGGTACTCCACAAGTGCTGCTACGCGCTGCTGACGTTCGTCAGCCCCATCACGGTAGACGCATCCCAGGTCTGTTCACCATGAGAATTCAGAGCCGCGGGTTCAGTGCCCTCACCGGTCAATTGGCCTGCTCGGGAGCACGAGGAGCTCTGCCGAGGAGGGTCTCGAAGAACGCTGCGAGGACGGGCTTGGCCTTGTCACGGTCGCGGAGTTCATCGTGACCGAAGCGAAAGACCTCATAGCCGCGAAACTTCAGATCACGGTCGCCGGCCATGGTGGCCGCGTACCGCCCGCTGTCCGGGATGCTGCCCTGCTCGCGTGTGTAGTGCTGCACGCCGTCGACCTCCAGGACCACGCGTCGGCTGCCCGGCAGCAGCATGAGAAAGTCCATGCGCAGATTCTGCAGAGCCAGAGCACCGCGTTCCCGCACCGTCTTGGGATCCCAGTGCACCCATATCTCAGGAAGGAGAGCCGGGACCGCGCCCAAGTCCTCTCGGTGGATGTTGTGGTAGAGCCAGAACAGGTTCTGCTGGCCATCGGACTTCGGTGGCAGCGAGGCGTACATGCGGTCGTAGAGGGACCGGCCTGCCTCCTTCGGGTCGGGGAAGTTCCGGGTCTCCTGCCACCAGGTGAGCAACTCGGCCCAGAGCAGTCCGTTCTTGCCGACCGGTCGGTCGTAGACCAGGACCTGATCGGAGCGCTCGGCGATCTCGATGTCGTTGTCGAGGGCGCTGGTGAAGCGGATGTCCGGTTTGCCCAACGTGGCGAAGATGAGGTTCCGTGGCCGCCGGCTCGTTCCCTGACCGGTCTGGACGAGCTGGAACACGGGGTATCCGTCCTCCTCGCCTTCGAGCCGCAACTGTGCCCCCATGGGCTGGAGATGCTTGTTAGCCAAGTTCACGAAATGACGCTGGGCGCGCTCATCTGGCAGGGCGGCGGCGGAAGCCAGACCTTCGAGGAAACGCCCGAAGCGAGGATCAGGGGCTTCGAACGCGTGCAGTTGCTCGAAGAGGTACTCGGCGCTCCAGTCGTTACGGAAACGAATCACGTGGCGTTCGATCTCCTCCCGCAGGGTGGATGCGGAAAGGTCCCATGAGCCCCGCAGATCGTCACCCAGATCCCAGACCCGGCTCAGCAGGGCCATGAAGCGGTCGGCGTATTCGAGGTGATCGGACAGGTCGAGTTCCTTGGCCAACTCCCGCCGAACGCGGCCGGGGATCCGTACATGCGGGCGCCGCAGCCACAGAACGTCCTGCAGACGGTTGCGTTCCCACGCGGCAAGCGGCTGACTGCCGAGAATCGCCTCGGCGACCGCCTCGAGCCGGTTGTCGTTGCACGCCTGCAGGCTGGCTGTCAGGCGCTGATGCTTGCTGTGCCCCTCCTGCGGCGGAGGCTCGGGGAGGTGCAATTGTTCGCACAGCCCGTGCAGGTCCTGATGGCGGTGCTGCTGGTACGCGGAAGTCAGGAAATCATCGATCAAGCTCCGCAACCGGGCCAAGCCCGTCTCATCAGCCATCACACGATGATGAGACAGATCCACGTCTCCGGCCAGATGCCGGCCTCGGCTACCGGCCACCCGCCCTCTGGGCGCCCACAACCGAGCCGCCGCTCCAACGCAGGACTTGATCACCTCCGCAGCGCGCGGCCGATGACACCAACGATGCCGGCGAGCGCGCTCACGACGGCGGCGCCCACCCCTAGCGGCTGTGCGAGAGCCGGATGCATACGGGCCACGTAGATGGCAGCCGCGGTGATGAGCAGGCCCACCACGAGGGTGAGCAGGAGGAGCACCAAGCGCAGTTCGTGATGCTCGCGATCCTGGCGAGCGGTTCCGTCCGTGTCCGTGGTCATCGGAAATGGGTCCTTTGCGATTCAGTGCCGCCAGCGCACACCCCAGGGTGGGCGCGCTGCAGGGCAGCAGGTGTCGGGGCTGCTTCCGTGGTGGAAGCGCGACGGCGTCGGTACGCCATCCGTCTGCCACTCGACTGCCATTTCAGAGGACGGCCAGCACAGAGACCGGACGAAGATGGGGGGTCTCTAAAAGCCTGACGTGCCCGCACCAGGGCGCCGCTAGGTTCCTGGTCATGACTTCCAACGACAGTCCCAGCGCTGCTGACCGGCAGCTCATCGACCACGCGGCGCTCCACGACCTCGCCGTCACGGCGAAGCAGCTCGAAATCTGGCGGCGCGCCGGCCTGCTCCCGGGCAACGTGCCGGGCGGCGGTCTCGGCCGCGGGAGGGGCAGTACGTCATCCCCGCCGCCCGAGAGCTTCGACCTGATCCTCGCGCTCGCCCGCTGTGCCAGCCGGGGTAAACGGCCGACCGATCTCGCACTCCTGCTGTTCGCCGACGGTCACCCGGTGCCCGAGGCGACAGTCCGTGCGGCCTTCCGCGGCGCCGTGGACGCTGTCGCCCTGCCCGGCGAGGACGACGGCATCGACGGTGACGACGAGGCGCTGGAGGAGCGCGTGGACCGCCTCGTGGGCCGCCTCGCGGAGAACGGACAGGCCTTCACTCTCGTTCCGGCCCGCGCGCGGCGGATCGACGAGCGGATCGCCCGCCTCCTGGGCGAGGCCCCGAAGGAACTGGCGGAGCTGGACAAGAATACCGAGCCCCGCCCGATGACAACACACGACGCGTCCCTGACCGCTGTGACCGCCGTCCTCGGTGGCACCATGTCCGTGGACGAGATCGGGAGCCTGCTGCGCGGCATGAACCCGAGCGCTACGGCTCATCCGTTCGCCTCGCTGGTCGAAACCACCCAGCAAGACGTGCCGGAAGCCGCAGACCAAGTGATGGCGGACGACGGCACGTTCACTCTCCTGCCCGACGGAGACGCCCGCGACAGCCTGCGCGACCTGGCCGACACCGCACCGTTGGAAGACCTCCGAGTCTGCTGGCGCACTGCCCAGCAGGTCCGCGAGTGGGCCCTCGATCTGTGCAAGCGAGTCGAAGCCGAACTGGACGACGGACAGCTCGGTGACGCTGCCACTCTCTGGCTGTTCGGTAGGGGTATGCCGTCCGGGATCTCCGTGCTCGAAACGCTGCGCGAACGACGCTGGTCACCTTCCGGTGCCGCCGTCTCGACACTGGTGCTGCTGTTCCAGCGGCAGATGTACGAAAAACTTGACGAGCAGGTGCCTGGCTGCCAATGGCCCGTCCTGGAGATGGAGGGGGTGATGGCGCCGCCCGTCCGGGACCTGATCCTCGCAGCCCTGCAGCGCACGGTTTCCACCCGGGAGAGTTGATGCGATCGTCATGGACCTGCTGGAAACCTGATGCGCGGACCTCGGCTGTTGGGGACCATGGAGCACGTGAACGTCAGAAGCACCGTCGCAGGAAGCGGGGACCTGGCCAGGATCGCCGAACTCACACCTCAGGCGAATGCCAACGTGCGTCACCAGCATGTGATTTCGCAGGTTCTGCTGCGCGAGTTCGCGATGCCCGGCAAGCGCGTATCCGGTCGGCACGTCCAGCCCTACGATCTGCGGCATCCTGAGCGCCGGCTCAAGACCCGGGCGCCTCGCGGGGTCGCCCAGATCGAGAACTTCGTGCCCTTCGCCTCCGCGTCCCTGGAAGACCTGTGGGGCGCAGTCGAGCGCGAACTGCCCAACGCCTTGGACGCGGTGAAGGCGGGCGACGCGTTCAACGACCCGCACATCGGCACAGTGCTGCGCGACCTGATCGCACTGCACTACGTCCGCTCGCAGCACTACCGCGAGCTCTTCCACCGCCTCTTCGTCGAGACCTACCACGAGCAGCGCCGCTGGCTCCTCACGGACGGGGCACCCCGGCTGCAGGCCGCCGTTCTAGAACGCACCGGCCTGCACACGGCCGGCCCGCAGGGACTTGCCGCTCGCGCGGACGAGGTCCTGGACGTGATGATGACGACCTACCACAACGGGTCGCTGCTGCGCGTACGCATCGAGGACAGCTTCGGCAAAGCCCGCCAGTTCATCTCTCGAACCCCGCTCGAAATCCTGGAACCCGAAGACGGGGAGTTCCTGATCGGCGACAACCCCGCCCTGACGGTGCGCCACCGCGACGACCTGCTCCTGTACAGCATGGCCCTGGGCGACGCCCACTCCACCGTGCTCCCCATCGGCCCCCGCTACATGCTCGCCCTGGGACCCGCCGACCGCTACGCAACCGCATCCAAGGCCGACGTCGACCGCATGAACGTGCTCCAGATCAAAGCCTCCCGCCGCTACGTGTACACCCGCCCGGGCAGCCCTCTCGCACCCATGATTCGGGAAGTCAGCCACCACTGGCTCGCCGACCACGACGAGGTCGCGAGCGCATGAGCCTCATCGGTCCCGCGGGTAGCCTCAGCTTCCGGCGCCAACGTCCCGATTGCCGACTCGGCAACGGCGCGAATGCACCAACTGCGTCAGCCGGCGCCGGGCCGTGTCCTGGCAGCCGAGCACGGTAGGCCGCGGAGGGGACAGGCAGGCCAGGGCAGACGTTGCGATCTCCGATCCGGCTCCGGCAGGGAATACTGACTCGTTATGACACTGGATCACGCCGCCAGCGACCGGCCCGTTGTGGATGTCGATGATCCCCGCACCTGGCCACCGGCACTGGCGGATCTCATCCACAAGATCGCCGACGCAGCCGAACTGGCCGAGCCCGACTTGTACGTCGACCTGGACCTGCATGACAGAGAGTCGGAGGTCCACGACCTGCTCCGCGAGCACCTTCTGCGGGCCCACCACGCAACGAGGCTGCTCGACCACGAGGCCACCGCGATTCGTGACCACGGCCTGCGCCTCCTGGACGCGACGCTCGTCGAGGACCGCCTCGACCAAGCCCACGAGCGCGGCTACCTGACCGCGGCCGACCGAGAAACCCTGCGCGCCCACAGCATGGTCGTCCCGGAGAAACGAAAGCTGGGGCGCCGAGAGGGTCAGGTCTGCCTGACCCTCTCCGCCGAGGCCCTTTCCCACGACGTGTCCGGAGTCTGGCGGCTGCTGACCTTCTGGGGTAGCGAAGCAATCTACTGGCACCACTGCGACGACGATGAAGGCATCACTCAGCGGCTACGCGCCCTGGGACGCCCCGCCCTCGTTGCCGCCTACGTCGACTTGGCCAGTCCCGGCACGCACTCCGTCTTCAAATCGGTGATCCATACCTTCGTCGGGAAGGCCCTCGGATATGCACCGGCCAACGCCGACGTCTTCTACCGCAACCCGATTCCACCCCACCACGTCGAGTCAATCGCCTTCCCTGGTGATCACGCCTACGACCGCTTCCCAGAGCTCCCCCGAAAGTAGTCACCCACCGGCTTGTTCTGGAGTAGCAGCGACAGACAGCGTGACCCTCCGGTGCCCGGCGAACAGCGCAAGCGTCACCATCCCCCGCGTCCGACGAATGTCAGACCCGACGGCGATACTCACCCCATGGCGACCACGATGACGAGCTACGGAATCCGCTGGACCGACCCCGACGGCGTGCCGCGCGCAGCTGGCGTCTCCTACGACAAGGCCAGCGCCGAGGACCGGGAGGCGCGACTGACCGCGCAGAAGTGCCGCGACATCGAGATCGTGCCGGTCAAGCCCGGAGAACGGCTCCAGCCTGCGAGCTGACAACCGCACAGCCTCCGTAGGACTACGCCCGCGGAAGTCCCACCGACCAGCTCACCGGATCGAGTGGCGCCGGGCCGTGGCGCTGACCGTCTTCAGCATCCAGGGCTTCACGCGCACGGTGATGCCCTCGCGTGCTTGGTGCTCATCGGGATCCAGGTCCTGCCAGGTGCACGGGTCGGTACTCCGCGAAAAGCGCATCTGCAGCTCCCCGGGCAGACCCGCAGGGCTGGTGAAGGTGACCTGGCAGCCGGCGTCGCCATACGTGCACGAGCACCACGTGTCAGTCGCCTTCACGGGCAAGCCCCAACCGGGCGCGGTGAGCAGCCGGATGAAGGCGTCGTGCCGGTCGGACTGGGGAGGCGCGTGGTGAATGTGATCGATGATCCACTGCTCACCGGGCTTCATCGGGTTGGTCCAGGACGTTGTGGAGAGCGGGACGCCGAGCGTGCGCCACAGGCCGACACGGCGCAGCACCCCGCTGGCCAGCCACGCCGTGTCGGAGGCCCGACGTGAGCGCTGGACCGACAGAGCACCCTTGTGCCGGCCGTACGCGCGCTCCTCCTCGGTCCAGCGCCACGGTGAGCGCTGCTGGCAGCTGACCACGCCCTCGTCTGCGCGTGCCTGCTTTTCGGCGGCAAGCACGTCCCTCCACACGTGGGCGTCGACGCCGGTGATCTGGACGGAGGCCCGCGTGCCCAGGAGCCTGACGGTGATGCCGTGCTTGCCGGGCGGTGAGATCCGCGCCCCGGGAATGCCGAGCAGTTGTCCGCCCTTGTCGAGGCGCGGCGGCAGCACGCGGGCGAACTCCGCAGCTGAGGCCTCGCCGTCGATACACAGCGTCAGTCGCTCCAGCTCGGGCCGGGCCCAGACGATGCCCCACGGGTAGACGGGATCGTGGGACGGCCAGGCGATCTTCCGCAGCACCCAGCGCTCCAGGAGCTCCTGGGCGGGCGTGGGCAGGGGCATCAGCGCGTCGCGGCGCCGGGTGGCTCCGGCGATCTGAAGCGCCTGCTGGTGGGACATCCCGGTGTAGAGCGCGAGCAGTTCGGCGTCCCGGGTCAGAGAGGTCTTTGCCATGGTGACTCCCCATGGCCGTACTACGTCCCGACGTCGTCGCACGGCAGGGTGGTCGTGTGCGGCCGCCTCATGTCGTACCGGTGTGGGGCGCAGCCCACTTCTGTCCCCTCAGTGGGTGCCCGTAAGTCAGTCGGGAGAGCACCAGGACAAGGCCCCCTAAGGGCCGGACAGGATGATGTCACGCAGAGGCGTCGTTGGGACTCGACAGGCTGGTCTGGAGCCGATCTTCACCCTTTCGGTTCAGCGGGAAGATCGGTGCGCGGGCTGTCGGTCGCCGTCGGTGCCGGCGCGCGCGATCCGCCCGGTGCACCGTATGGGCCTCCCGACCGGGGTGAGCGGGTCGTCGCCCTTCCCCAGGCCCCCAGGACTTTTGACGGTCAGGTGCATCGGCCGTAGCTGGCGCGCCGTGTGGTCCTAATTCGTCGGAATTCGAGCAAGTACCGCTGGCAGAAGGGCACGATCGGGCTGTGCGTCCGTCTTCGGGCGATAGGGGGAGGGTGTGTGCCGAAGCCGCTGAAGAAGCGCGGCGTGCGGATCCCGTGGGTCACCGACAGCCGCGGGGACCGCTACGACCGTTCCGAGATCGACCGTCAGCCCGCGCCGCGGTACGTGGCGCCGTTGAAGTGCGGCGGGTGCGGGACCCGGGTCAGTGCCCGGCACGGCAACGCGGAGGACCCCGACAGCCGCACCTCCCACTACTTCCGGATCGACCCCCACTCTGCGGCCTGCCGGTACGACCTCGACCAGCGCGGCAAGCAGCTCGTCGACCAGGCACCCGGCACGGTAGTGCGCAAGGCCGGTCAGTGGCGGCTGATCTGCCCTCCGCTGCACCACGGCGGCACCGGCGGACAGAAGCCGGTCCCCGGCTGCCCCGCTCTCCCTGGACGTGGTGGCGGGTCGGGTCCTCGCGTCACGAGCAAGCAGGCCGGCGCTGCGATCGCCTCGGCCCGGCGGATCGTGCGGATCCTCGACGACTTCGACCAGGACCCGGACGTCGCGGCCGAGTTCGCCGCCGTCGCCCCCAACGGCCGACGCGACATCCCCTGGTCCGAGTTCTGCCGCGGCCGCGCGGACGCCGACCAGCTCGCCCAGGCCCTCCTCGACCGCACCGCCGCGCCGATCCCGCACGCCGTGTGGGGACCCGTCCACTCCGCTGATGCCGCCGGCCGCAACAACGACTCCTACGTCGTCATGTACCAGGCCACCAACCCCGTCCACATCGAGGGCAAACCGGTCCGGCTGCGCGTCGCGGTGCGCAGCGCGCAGGCCGACTGGATCGGGGCGAACACCCGCTCCGGGCAGGTCCTCGGCTACGGCTACTGGCAGCTCTTCCCCACCGACCCGGCCAAGGCCCGCAGGCAAGGCTGGATCGAACTCCAGCTCTGGGTGAAGCAGCCCTGGCAGGCGACCCGTTGGGACACCGACGGCACCACTATCCCCCTTCCCGAACCCCGGACTGCACGCAAGCCCGAGCCCGAGCGCCGTACCTTTCCGCCGCCAGCGACGGCACCTCCGGCATCCGCCCCAATTTCGGAAGTGAAAGCCACGCCGCCTCCTCAGGACGGCTCAGTAGCCGAGCCGGAACCGGATGCGCAGCCCCAGCCTCATGGTGACGCTCCGCAGCCTCCGGTACCGCCCGCCGAGCCGCCCCCTGCGGCCCCAGCGCACCCTGCGGTTGTCGCGCCGCCGCTCCCGCCCTTCCCGCCGCGCGTCCCGGACGCCGGCGAACGCCGAACGAGGTTCGCAAGGTGGCTGGACGGTGCCCGACGCTGACGACGCGCCTTAAGCCCGCCTCGGAACCAGCGCAGACGCTGATGCGCACTCGACGGGCCGTCCACCAGAACCCGGCGCCCGCCCCCCAACCCACGTTGCCGAGAGCAGCCGTTGGGCCCGGATCCTGCGCCGGGCAGGGCCTTGTTGCGCAGGTCGGAGAAATCCAGTGCCGTGGACTCCTGCGCGCGGGCTGATGTGCCATGTCGAACGAACAGATCCCCGTTCCGCCGAGTGCGCAGCACGCTTTGACGTTGATCAATGCGTGGCAGAAGGAGTCAGGCGAGCGCGTTCCCCCGGTCGAGCCGGGCAGCAGTCTCTTCGGGGACGACGCCAAGGTCCCTACGCTCATGGTGTCGAGCGCCGCCTACCAGTGCTTCTCCCACGCCGTGGATCACCTCCACGCGGTGCAGGCCTTGCTCTTCGAAGCGAAGATGATGCATGCGTATGCGCCGTACAGCCTGCTGCGCGCCGCCGTGGAGGCGGCTGGCGAAGCGATCTGGCTCCTGGGACCCAACAGTCGACAGGAACGGATACACCGGTGCCTCAAACGAGCGTACGAGAACGTCAGCAAGGGCCAGCAGTTCGCGGACCTTGCCGACGTGCAACCCTCGGGCCGATCGGCCGCGACGCGCATTCAGGAGATCCGGGACCTCGCCACAGAGCACGGCATCGACCCGAACGGGGTCTGCGGGCGCTGGAGCACCCAGCAGCAGGTCAAGTACGTCGATGAACTCCTGAACAAGGGCAAAGAGCCCTCCGCGCAGGCCTTGTGGCAGATCTGCAGCGGCTTCGCTCACGGCCGGGAATGGGCAACGCTGGGACTGCTGGAGCGCACCGTCCACAGCCAGGTCGGCAACGTGGTCAAGGTTCGACTGTCCAGCTCCGGCGAGGTCCTGCTGAACATGCTGGCCATGACAACAGCCCTGTCGGCAGAGGCCAGACGGCTCTTCGAGGAGCGGCGCATCAGCCACCACCTCCAAGAGCACGACCGACAGCACAGTCCCGGCCTCAGCCGAGCCCACGAGTTCCCCGAGTCGCACCACCGAACTGCGCACCGCGCTCGGGGCCTTCGCCCTGCTGGCCGCCGCCGTGACCGGCGCACTCGGCACCCGGCGCCTGCTGCAGCGACGACGCCGCAAGGTGGGCGAGACGATCGCCATCGGCGATGCACCCTCGCCCGCCGCGGCACAACTCGCGCACTGGCCGAACCACTGCTCGCACCGCGGTTCAACCTGGCGCTGCGCACCCTCGCTCACGCCTGCGACGAGGTCGGACAGCCTCTGCCCGCCCTACGCGTCGCCCGGCTCAGCCAGAAGTCTTCTCTGTCCGTCCTGCCGGTAGACGAGGACAGCACGCCACTCGCCCCCTTCACCGCCGGCCAGGACGGCTGGTGGCACCTCCCCGACGACGCGGAGCTCCTGGACGAAGACCCGGCGCGTGACGTGGCAGCGCCCTATCCGGCGTTCGTCACCATCGGGGCCGACGAGAGGACCGGAGACCTCGTCCTCCTCAACATGGCCACCGACCGCGTCGTCCTCCTCGACGAAGCAGAGGACGACGTGCGCCAGGTGTGCCGGTCCATCATTCTGGAACTGGCGATGAGCGACTGGTCGGAACGGCTGGAGATCATCACTCTGGGATTCGGTGAAGACCTCATCCGCCTTCTGCCCACTCTGCGCTTCGGGTACCGGCAAAAGACCGAGCACGCCCTTCGGGACCTGGCCGACTGGATGCTCGCCTCCGTACAGCTTCCCGGCGAATCAGGAGATGCCTATCTCCTGGTCTGCGCCTCATCCCTCGATCCGGACAGTGCATGGCAGCTTGCCGAGATGCTCGACAAGGCAGGCGACCTGACCGTCATGGTGATCGCCCCCGCGGAACACACCGCCCGGCACTTCGCCGACGCCCAGGTCCTCGACATCACCGCGACGGGTCCGCAGCACCTCGACGGCACCGACGTCGAGCTCATCATTCAGCGAATCGACGACGCGGCCTACCAGCAGATCACCACCGACCTGCACATCTCCGGACAGCCGCCACACCCGGCCGAAGGAGCCTGGCAGGCAGTCCCAGAAGAACCGCATGACTCCGCTCCCGCTTCACAGATGCGGCCGACACCGCCAGCAGAGGAAGCCGGCGCTCCGCAGCCCGCGAGCCTCGGACCAGCAGACCTGGGTGTGTTCCCAGCACGACTGGCGATGGGATCGGGAGCCGACGGCAAGCCGACAGAAGCGTCCGCTGCAGCTGCCGCCGCGGGTGCCGATACCTCTTCGCCTGCGCGCCCCCAAAGAGCTACTCGCGTGCCGCAGACGGCGGCAGAACCACAGAGCCCGATCCTCAGCGTGCTCGGCACCGTGCAAATCATCGGGGCCACCGGCAGCAGCTACGGTCCCCGCGAAGCGCAACTGGCCGCCCTGCTTCACTTCAGGCCGGGCCGCAGTGCCAACACGCTGTGCACGGACATTGACCCGCTCAACCCGTGGACGCACCGCACCCTCAACACCCGCTTGGGAGACCTTCGCCGCGCCCTCGGTGACGACCCAGAGGGCAACCCCTACGTGCCCCGTCGGGCCTCGCTGGATGACCCGTACCTCCTCAGCCCGGAGGTCCGCTGCGACTGGACCGAGTTCAAGGCGCTCGCCGAGGACGCTCTGGTCAACGGACCGGCCGATGTCGCACTTCTGGAAGAGGCGCTGAGCATGGTCCGGGGCCGCCCGTTCGGAACGCATCTCCTTCCCTGGGCGGAGCCCTTGGCGCAGGAGATGGTCACCCGGATCATCGACGTCGCGCACACGGTCGCTCAGTGGCGGACCGAGCCGGGGCACAGGCACGACCTGGTCGCGGCGCGCCAGGCCGTGGCCGCCGGACTCGAAGTCGACAACAGTGCCGAGTTGCTCTACCGCGACTGGTTCAGGATCGAGCACGCCAGCGGAAACCGCTCCGGCCTCCACATAGCTATCTCGCGCCTCCAACAAGTCAACCGGTCCATCGATACTTCTCTGGAGCTCGAGACTCAGAACCTCATTCCGCGGCTACTGGACTTTCCCACCACAAGCACACAGGCAGTTACGTAGCGTCCCAGGCCGTCTTTCAAGACCGAAGAGCCTTCACCATGACGGCATACAGCGGAGAGTCGGCGAACGGTTGTTGCTCGCCCACTTTCTTGTAACCCCATGTCGCATACAACTCCTGGACCTTCGGATGAGTGGTGTCCACTAGGAGCACCGCAAGATCCTCGTCGCGCTCAGCCAACAGCGCCTCGTGCAATTGCTCAGCGATGCCTTGCTTCCGCCAGTTCGGGCGCACCATGACCTCGGACACCGCGTAGGTGGCGGTGTAGCCGTTGCTCGGTTCATACGGGGTAGACCGCCACCATTCGCGGCCCGGCTGGAGAGGGGCGCCGTAGGCGAACCCTGTCGGCTCCCCATCCTCGAAAGCAACGACACAGGTGAAACCGACCATCTGCGACCAATGATCGACAAACCAGGGGAATTTTCGGTTGAACTCCAGGTCCATGGCATCGGCGTAAGCATCTGCGTGTACGTCGATGAGCATCTGCCTGAAGTCATTCGGAAGGCTTTCATGGCCGTAGTGCCGCAGGTCTATCACGTTGGTCACGCTCGACTCCATCCTTCGCGCATTCGGTCTGCCCAGTTACGGGCGTACGTCGTGGACGGCGCCAGCCGGAACAGATCTCGGTGAAAGTCTCCGATGAGTGATCTCATCCGTCCAGGCAGCGAGGCGCCTTCCATGATGGTGAAGACGGTGGCTGCTGTTGCCGTGGCCTGCTCGGGCTCTCCTTGGCGCAGTTGCGCCAGCGCGAGTTGGCAGGTAGCCAGGGCACGGTTACGCCGAAACTCAGCAGGAATCCTTGCAAGAGCACGGTGTGCCATGGCTTCAGCGCCGGAGAACTCTCCGTTGTGATTGAGGATGATGGCCCCAAGGTGGCTCAGCTCGGCAGGCCCGTAGAACGCAGTCCAACGGGGGCGGTTGTCTTCCGGTGCCCTATCCAGAGCATCCTGTGCAGCACACAGTGAGCTGCACGCTGCTCTCGAGTCGCCCAGCGACGAGTGCGCAAGAGCGAGACGCATGCGCCCCATCGACGTGAAGAAAGGGTCTCTGCGTGCAGCAGTCGTTACGTTAGCGGCCTGAGCCGCGGCAAGTTGCTCCGTCCAGTTCTGCCGCTGATAGGCCAACATCGCCAGGTTGACCCACACGCGCATCCCCGCAGGGGGGTCTTGGGAAAGACCGGCGAACGTTGCCGACTCGTGGAGATATCGCTGCGCCGTGTCCAACTCGCGCAGGTCGATGCATGACCAAGCCGCAATGGTGGTGAACTCGGCCGCGAGAGCGTAGAGAGCCCGACGGACCCGTTCGCTAGCGTTGCGTTCTTGAAGTGCCAGCACTTGCGCACGGCCTTGAAGCGCCGCATGCGCCAATGAGCGATGGCCGCCCAGACGGTCGTCAGCCTCCACGAGCGCGTTCACGCCAGCGGCAACGCGAGATACGTCGGACATCCCAACTGTACGGCGCTGCTTGACGAGAGGAACGGCGGCGGCGGCCGTTCCGGTGGTGCTAGCGATGAAATCGCGACGCCGCACGGGATCCTCCGGAGGATGCTGCATTGAGCTGGGTGCACTGAACCCTAAGTCCGATACAGAGCAGCCGAACACACGCTCAAGGGCCGCGCAAGTACGACCGATTGGCCTGCGGCTTGCCCCATTGAGGAGGTTGCGGACCGTCCTGGCCGACATCTCGCCGGGCCGGCCGGTGATCTCCAGCAGGGCTTTATTGCACTGAGACGCCAACTCGTCCTGTGTAAGACCGAGTTGATCCATACGACTCTGGAGGGTGACGTTCGCTCCCATGAAATGAAGGTAGCCCCGTCGCCCCTGCGGCGACCACCCGCTTGGTAACGCAAACGCAAAGTCTTCCGGGTGGCAGCAGAGTGCAACCCAGAACTTTTCCTGTTGCGCGCAGGCTCCGGCTCCTTCACTTGATAGCGGTCACCGAATCGACCCAGTCGCTGTGGAGCAGAGCCTTCCGAACGCAGTCGTGAGCTGGAGCCCACAGTGAAGCCTGTAGAGCAGCGCATGGAAGTTGCCGGCAGAACGGCACCCCCGGAGGAGGCCTCGCCCATCACCGAACCACGCAGGATCAACAACTCCCCCACCCTGCTGCCACATATTGAGGGGCAGCCCCGCTTCCGCCAGACTTGGCCGCTCAAAGCCGACGCCAATTCGGCTCCGATGAGCCGGATCCACTTGCGCACATGGCTCACCGTCATGCGCTGGATCGGCAACGTCGACCAGGCGACACGTGTTGCCAGCCATCTCGTCGAGAACGCCGTCAGGCACGGCACGCCTCTTCAGCCCGGCAACCTCGTGTTCTTGCGGGTTTTCGGCCTCTCCGACTCCAACGATCTGGCCATTGAGGTCGAGGACGCTCTCCCGGACTTCCCTGGGTTCGAGGAGGCTCAAAACCAGAGCGGCGAAGTCCGGGGCAAACCCACCGGATTGTGGTGGGTGGCCCACTACCGCGGCCGCCTCTCCTGGGACGTGACGAAGGACGGCAACGGCCGAGTGGTCGGCAAGATCGTTCAGGCCCTCATCCCCGCAACCTGGGACGGTTCCCAATGACGCGCACCCCGCTCCCCCACCGCCCGGCATCGTGGAACGGCAGAGCACCGGCCGCTCGCGCCGAGTTCACGAGTCGGCCCGAGGTCATCGCGCCCGAGGACGTCGCACCGGACATGCAGGATCTCGCCGCGCGCGTGCGGAGTTTGATGGATCTCCAGCGTGGTGCACCGCTGACACTGCCGTTAGGGGGACGCTTCTTCGACATCGTCGTCACCGCGAACGGTCCAGAAGGCTACGCGGTCATGAGCCTCCTGGACGAGGTGCAGCATGTGCCTGGCCGGCGCGCAGGTGTCCCTTCGTGCGGACCGGTGATTGAGGATCACGAGCGGGGATGGCTGATCTGGCTGGTCCCTCCGGGTACACACGCAATCTGGGAACCGCACCGGTACGGCACGTGTCTGGGCGCCCCGTATGAACTCGCTCTTCCAGCCATCACCCAGACCGAGCCCCCGGGCCCGTACTGGCTGCGTCCGTGCCGTGGAGACCGTCTGGTGCCGCACCACCCGCTGCGTGACTTCCTCGACCGCTTCCAGCCCGGCCCGATCCCCCATGAGGAACTGCTGGGCGGTTCGTGAGCTCCATCTCCTGATCTCCGTGCGCGGCGAAGGTGCTGCCACCTCGGACCCTTCGCCGCGCACGGTTCCATTCCCCCGCGCGGGCATCTGGCCTGACTCCCCTCGCTGGTACGGGCCTGACCTGAGAGGAAGCGACGTGACCTACCACTGCGGAACTTCTGCGCGCATCACCACTTCTCGGTCTGGTGATGCGCGTCTGGAAGCCCTCCGAAGGCACTTCGAGAGGGAAGCCATCGATAGAGCGGTGCACTATGGACGCACGATCCGCGTAGCTCCCTACACGCTGACTATGCCGGGGGCCGAGCGGTGTGCGGACCTCGAGCCCATCGAGACGTATGTAGGCGCTCGCGGCTGGCTCCGTACCCGCAGCACCTTCGGAGACATTGGGCAGCCACTGCCGATCGCGCGACGGTCCGGGTTCGGCGCCGCATGCAAGTACGCCGCGCAGGGGTCCGCCGAGGGAATCATCGCCATCGGCCGGCCCGCCATCACGTTGGACAACGACGCCTACCGGGACGTCCTCGAGTTCCTGAACGAGCGCGCAGTATTCCTGACCTTTCTCTCCCAAGACTCCTGATGCCGAAATACGGAAGCTCGGCGCCAGGTAGCAAGCCCTGCTCGGACTGCGGTCCATGGGCTCGAGCAGGTCGTCCAGAACAATCCGATCCAAGGAGCATGAAGTGTCCGCAGCAGCCATCCCGTTCGCCGCTCGCGCGGCGGCCCTGCCGCACCTGGTGAAGACGTCGATCGCGGGCGTCCAGTGGGACGAGCACCGCCAGATCAACGTCGCGGCGGACGGCGCCCCCTGGCACACCAAGGCCCAGGCCGCGTCGACCACCGACACCAACCAGGACGGCCAAGGCGACGACGTAGCCGACCCGTACTTCGCGCCGGCGTCATGACCAATGCCGCCCGCCCTGTGCTCGTCGTCGCTGAACAGCTCGACGCGGCGGCCGACATGGTCGTCGACGCGCTGAACCAGCGCGACGTACCCGTGATGCGGTTCGACGTCGCCGAGTTCCCCCAGCAGGTCACCCTGACGGGCTCGCACCAGCCCCAGGACTCGGGCTGGACAGGGCTCATAGACGACGGGCGCCGGACGGCGCGGCTTGAGGAGGTGCGGGCCGTCTACTGGCGGCGGCCCGCACGTCCCCGCATCGCCGACACCGTCCCCGAGCCGTACGCCACATGGGCACAGAACCAGGCCGACGCCGCGATCCTCAACCTGCTCGCCGCTCTCCCCCACGTGCCATGGATCAACAACCCGCACTACGACCGGATCGCGGCCCACAAGCCACAGCAGCTCGTTGCTGCGACGCGCTCCGGAATGACGGTGCCCCGCAGCGTGATCACGAACAATCCAGCCGCGGCCCGAGCGTTCGCCAAGGAGGTCGATGGCCCGCTGATCTGCAAGCCGATCCTCGGCGGACGCCTCGACGTCGGTGGCGAGAGGCGGCTGATGGTCGCCACGCACCGCGTCGACCCGGCCGACTTCGACGACAGCATCGCCATCACCGCCCACTATTTCCAGGAGGACATCCCCAAGAAGTACGAGGTACGGCTGATCGCGGTGGGCGGTCAGATCTTCGGCGGCAAGATCATGACGACGAGTGAGGCCGCCGGAACCGACTGGCGCACCGACTACGACCACATCAACTACGACACCGTGGCCGTACCAGGCCACGTTGCTACCGGTGTGCGCAGATTCCTCGCCTCGTACGGGATCGTCTTCGGGGCGTTCGACTTCGCCGTCACTCCCGCAGGGCAGTGGGTGTTCTTCGAGAACAATCCGTGCGGAACATGGGGTTGGGTTGAGAACCGAACGGGCCTGCCGATCGCCGCGGCACACGCCGACTACCTGATGGGAACCAGCACATGACCCTGCCCGATGACGGCGCCACTACATCAGCCCGCCAGCGCATGACCGCAGGACTCACAGCCGATCACCCGAGCGCGTGGGCTGCAGCGTTCGCCTCTGTGCCGCGCCACCCGTTCGTGCCCTGCTTCTACGCCCAGGATCACACCGGAACGTGGCAGGGGATCGCGGCCGGCGACCCGGGTTTCCTCGACGCGGTCTACAGCGACACGGCACTGACCATCCAACTCGACGACCAGGGCATCCCCAACAGTTCCTCGAGTCAGCCGTCGACCATGCTGACGATGCTCGACGCTCTCGACGTCCGCGATGGTCACCGCGTACTCGAACTCGGCACCGGAACCGGCTACAACACCGCACTCCTCTGCCACCGCCTCGGCGACAAGAACGTGACCAGCGTCGACATCGACCCGGGCCTGGTCGAGACAGCCACCCGGCGGCTTCAACACGCAGGCTTCAACCCGACCATCGTGGTTGGAGACGGCGCACAAGGCTACCCCGGCAACGCGCCGTACGACCGCATCATCGCAACCGTCGGCCTCCACGCCATCCCCCGACCGCTGCTGGAGCAGGCAGCGCCCGGCGCCGTGATCGTCGCCCCGCTCGGATACGGCATCCTCCGCATCACGATGACGGGCCGCGGACACGCCACCGGCCGTTTCTTGCCCACGCCCGCCTACTTCATGGCCCGGCGCACAAGCGGCACAGCGCCGCAGTTCGACGCAACAGCACAGCAGGACCCGACCACGACAAGCGTCCCGCCGGCGGACGTGCTCGGCCGGCTCAAGTTCGCCGCCTCCGTGGCAATCCCCAGCTACACGTCATGCAGCTGGCGAAGCGACCAAGGCGAGCTCGAAGCAGTCGGGTTGTGGACTCCTGACGGCTCGACCGCAGTGGTCCACGTCTCAGGATCTGTGCGGCAGATCGGCCCACAGCGCTTGTGGGACACCATCGAGAAGCTGGCAAAAGAGTTCACGGACGAACCCGCCCGAGACGCCTTCCTGCTGACCATCACACCGACCAGACAGATCGTGTACTACGAGGACACAGACGGTCCTAGCTGGCCCCTCCCCACGGCCCACTGACCTACCAGAACGGCCCCGCTCGCCCCCTCCCCCGTAGCGGACGAGCGGGACTTTCCCGTGGGTCTTCAACCCTGCCCGCCCCGCACACGGCGACAGGGGGCAAAGGTGAACGTCCCTACCCGGCCGAGCTCGCCAAGGCGTCCGCGAACGCCTTCCTCGCCACGAAGATCTCGTTCATCAACGCGATGGCCGAGGTCTGCGAAGCCTCCGACGCCGATGTCGGCCAGCTCGCCGACATCCTCGGTCATGACGTCCGCATCGGGCGGCGCGGCATGCGGCCCGGCCTCGTTCGGCGGCGGATGCCTCCCGAAGGACATTCGCGGCTTCATGGCCCGCGCCGGCGAGCTCGGCGTCGACCAGGCTCTGACGATCCTCCGCGAGGTCGACGCGATCAACAACCGGCGCCGCGAGCGCATGGTCGACCTTGCCCGCGAACAGCTGGACGGCAACCTTATGGGCAAGCGGATCAGCGTCTGGGGCGCCGCCTTCAAGCCCGAGACCGACGACTTCCGCGACTCGCCTGCCCTCTCTGTCGCCCAGAGGCTCCACGAGCTCGGCGCCACGGTCACGGTCAGTGCTCGGAGAGGTCCCGAATGTCCCAGCCCGCGTCGATCATCACCTCCGCGTACTGCTTGCCTCGGTCGCGATGGGCGGCGAACACCAGCAGGTGGGTAGGGCGCGTCGCCCCGACGAAGACGAGCTGCACAGCGGCTTGAACACTCTTCACCTCCCGCTGTGGGTCGCGCCCCTCCGCGACCATGCGGAGCGCCTCGGTCACGTCGAACTTCTTGCCGTTCTTCTCAAGGCACTCCAGGATCAGCGTCGCCGCATGGGTCTCGCCCTTCGCGCTCTGGATGGTCCCGGGTACGGCCCGCACCACCGACACTGCGGCGGAGCTCCTGGGGACGCCGCCCACTGCTGCGGCCTCCTCGGCCGCCGGGGTGAACTCCAGGCCGACGGCTTTCAGCGGCCGGTCGGCGAGAAGCTTCATCTGGACGGCCAGCTGCTCGGTGATCATGCTCCAGCCTGCCTCGTCGAACGCGGCTCCGTGGGCGAGGAGTTCGCGCAGCAGGATCCGCACCTTGCCGTCGGGGGTCGCTGCAGACCTTCCCAGGCGGCCGAGTGCCGGTAGCCCTTCCCCGGTCAGGGGCGTGAAGGACGCGCGCAGGGCGTTCCACAATTCGGTGGCCGCTTCGTAGCTGTCAGTGCCGGACCTCCACTGGGTCCCTGCCGCGCGGGCCGCGTCGATCAGGGCGCGGTGGGCCGTCGGACGGCCGGACGGGGTGTAGCCGGGCAGGTAACAGGAGATCGACTGTGGGTAAGCCTGGGAGCCTCCCCGGCCTTGCCGGGCGCCCAGCACGCGCGGCGGACGCCTGAGGAGCTCATCCTTGGGGAGTATCGAGGCGGCCATGCGTTCGAAGGTCGGCACGACATCGATCACTGTGGCCTCGTCGAACAGCAATACCGCCACCTGGCCGTCGGGACCAACTCCACGGACCTGCTGGGGGCGCCGGACCGTCAGGCTGCTGGCCAATGCCGCGATCTGCGGCCCGAAGCGGCGGCTGACCGGCAGCTCCGCAGCGCCAGCCAGCGGGAACGCCGATGCGGGCCCGTGCACGGCGCCGGCGTCGCTGTAGATGCCCTGGTTGGTGTCGCCCACCCGCTGCACCACAGTGGGCGAGGAGGTGAAGACGAGGTCCAGCAGTTCGTGCTGGGTGGCGCTGGTGTCCTGCATCTCGTCGAGGAGAACGAACGGGAAGCGCGCGGAGACAGCAGGGACGATCCCGGGGTGCTCGGCGAGGTACCGCTGGGCGATGGCGTACATGTCCTGGTAGCGGAAGACCCCTCGACGGGCCAGAGTCCGCTTGAGGCTGGACAACTGCTTACCGCTGGCCGTTTCGGCGCGGAAGGGCAGTTCCCTGGTCGCGCCGGTGACCACGAGTTCGCCGTCCCTGTAGGTGAACGTCGCCCCGGTGACGATGCCGGTGCCATCGCGCTGGCGTTCTACGTAGCTGCGCAGGGTGGAGTAATCGGGGTGTTGCAGGAGCCGGATCGCTGCCGTCTCGAAGGCCGCGTCGTCAACGGACCGGACCTCGACGCCCTTGGCCCGCACGGCCGGGAGCGCGAGGAAGGTGTGCACGAAGGACTGGATGGTGCCGATGAAATGCGGGTAGCGCAGCAGGCTCCGCCCCGCGGCGAGGGAGGCCACTCGGTCGGCGATCTCGTTCTTGGCCGTGTTGGTGTGGGACAGCACGCACACCCCGCACGTCGTAGAGGTCCATGCGTCGGCCATGAGCGCGAGCTTGAGCCCGATCAAGGTGGTCTTGCCCGACCCCGGAGCGGCCTGGAGGTCCTGTGTGGTCTCGCTCTGCAGGAAATCCCACTGCTCGGCGTCAAGCGGGTCAAGCCCGAGGAGCTTCACCATGGTCTCCACCTTGTGCGTGGCGAAGGCATCGGGCAGGTAGGTACTGGTCACAGAGCCACCTCGCCACACAGGTGCTTGAAGGCGTCGACCAGATAGGGCGGAACATCGCCCTCCGTCACCGAAGTGGAGGCGATGAGCTGCGCGGCGAACTGCGCGGTGATCGACTTGCTGGCGCTGTTGAGCTTGAGCGGTCTGTAGATAGCCAGAGCAGCCTGCTCAAGGGGGACCTTCTGGCGCAGCCAGCGGTCGACGACCTTGTCGGCCCGCGCGATGACCTGCTCGGTCTTGGCGGCGTCCGGCCAGGACCGTTCTGCAACGGATGCGAGCTTGACCGCGCGGTGCATCAGCCTGGCCATGGTCCAGGAGGTGACGGATAGGTCGTACTCCAGCGTCCACCAGTTCGACACGAAGGTCTTCACTGGCCCGTCGTCTTCGCTGGCGAGGTCAGCAACGTGCGCGGCGATCTCCTGCTCCGTCATCTCGTCCCAGCAATTCAGGCTGCCGCGCATCTTCTCCGACGTCCCGGCGGGGACGAGGTCACGGTCGCGGATGCAGGCGACGGGAACGGGAATCTGTTCGTCGGAGCGCTGGAAGACGCGGCTGTACCGGAACAGGCCAACGTGGCCGACGTTGACCACACTGATGCCGTGCTCGTTGAAAGGCATGCCCAGGGCTGCGGCGAGAGCGGGCAGGAAGATTGCCTCGGCGTCGCCCTCGACCATCGCCAGGCCTCGGGCGAAGAACATGTTGGCCTTGGTGACGTCCAGGAACCGGGTCAGGAACGCGTAGTCCTCCCCAGTCAGACGCGTGATACCACGCCGCAGCGGAAAGGTGCGGCCCCCGACGACGAGAGTCAGGCACTCAACCGGCGTCGACGAGGCGAGGTTGGGGCTGTGGGTGGTGAGGATGACCTGGACCGGGGCCATGCCACCTTCCTGCGGACCCTGCGCCCTGTCGCGGAGCAGGTCCATGATCCGGGTCTGGAGCTGGGGGTGAAGATGCGCCTCGGGCTCCTCGATCAGCAGCAGAGGTGCCAGTTCGCTCTTGCCCAACAGAAGGAGCTCCGCGGCCATGAACAAGGCATTGTTGTAGCCAAGCCCGCGGCGCGTCCATTCGTCGGACTCAGCGAAGAGATTCAGTTCGAGCCGTTCCAGCGCGCGGGCCAGCGTCGCGTCGGTGGCGACGCTGATCTTGGCGCGCAGGACGTCGTCGCCGATGGCAAACCGCTGCAGGTAAGCCGAGTTGATGTCCTGGCTCACCTCAGAGACGGCATCGTTGCATCGGATGTCGTGCTCGGCGCGGCGCAGGATCCCCACCAGAGTGGACGGAGGATTGTCGCCCTCGGGGTCGTAGTCATCGATACCCTGGTCCTTCATCGCCGGGTAGCCGGCGAGGATCTGGGACAGCCGTGATCCGCGGCCCGAACGCAGTTCCGCCTCCGCGTCGCGAAGGGGGCGAAGGTAGGTGGCGCGCAGGAGTTCGCGTGCCGCGCCGTCCAGGGCGGGGCCGTTGCCGTCCGGTCCGGTGCGGGTGGTGACCGAGACCCGGTTCCGGACCGGATCCATCCGCTGGGCCTTGAACGTCACGCAGAGCCAGGCAGCGCCGCCGGGGTCGTGGGTGAGCAGTTCCAGGAAGACCGCCTGCTCCTCGGTCGACAGGGCGGTGAACCCGCACACAATGGTGAAGGTCTCCGCCCGCCCGTTCTTCCCGAGGTGGAAGTCGTCCTGGGAGACCCGGTAGTAGTCCGTCGCCGCAGTCTGCAGGCACAGCCGGATCGCGTCGATGATCGCCGTCTTCCCGCTGTCGTTCTCGCCGACAAGCACGTTCGTCCCGGCCGTGAACGACAGGTCCAGCGACGCGTCCGTCTCGCCCTCGCTCTGGGCCGCAGCTCCGAAGACCCGGAAGTTCTCGACCCGAAGATGCGCCAAGTACACAGATTCCCCCGTCGACGGGGCCGCGGCGCCCTCTTCTCCGGGAAGGAGTCCCCAAGGCTGCACGGCCCATGATCGATATTTCCGGAATCCTATGCTCTCCGCGGTCGCCACCCCGGGGAATCCGGCAGATTGCGGGAGACAAGAGTCCCAGGCGCCTCGTCGGCCCGGACGGCTGAAACTCCTGCGGGCCGCCGTGATGGCCTTGCCGAACCTGGCCGACCAGCGCGTGAAGGAGGACCGCCACTCCCCGCAGGACCTCGCGTGATCACCGACGTCGAGTCCAAGGAAGTGCAGCTCAAAAGCGCCCGCCGCCGCTACACCGTCCTTCTGTGGCGTTACGTCGTCCACCTGCACGGGCAAGGCGCTGCCGCGCGGAACACGGCCCGCCGGACCAGCCTCCCCACTGCCATGATCGGACGCCGGACCAGCTCCTGCGGGGGCAGCGCATCGAGAACTCTGTACTTTCACCCGTACGCGGCTGGGGCGTTCACGTGTACGCCGACATGTGGACGCCTTGGTCTACTGGCGGATTATCGTCGACGAGTCACGAGGGTCGGCATCCAAGAAGATGCCATGGGGCAGGTCGCCGAAGTGCGCGAGAAGGTTGGCGCCCACTTCGAGTTCGCACGCTGCACAGTGAAACCCATAGGGCGAGAGGAAAACCTCCTCCGTGTCGACGGTGACTTGGCCGTCGTCGTAGCGGCGGATGGCCTCCACCTCGCCAGCCATCCACCCCTGAGAACCGCACGCCGGGCACTCCATGGGCGCTTCTCGGCCCATGATGATCATCGGCTTGCTGGTGATCGCAGCCAGAACCACATCACGTTCTTTGGGTGACATGTGACCGAAGCGCTGCTCGCACAACGAACGAGCCTTGATCAGCAGGGCTTCCGCCGCGACGCGTTCCAGTCGCACTTGTTCATCGACCAGTTTGTCGTGCAGGAGCAGGTACGGGCCCCAGTAGCTAATCGGGTCAACTTTCAGTTCTTCGAGAACCGGGTCGACCAAGCGCAGACAGGCCGTGAACACTGCTTCAGATTGCGCCGAGTCGTGTATCGCGCTGTGAGCAACTCCGTTGCGGGCGTCTGCCAGGGGTTCGAGATCCACTTTGCTGATCGGGATCTTCTTGGGAAGGAGCTTGACCACCCGCAGGTAGGCGTCAACAAGGCCGATGGTCTTGACCTTGGTCAGTGGGCCTGCGTGGGAGCCCAGGCCCGTGGCACGGAGCAATGAGTCGAAGTGGCGACCGTCGACGATCAAAGCGGGGTGAATCCCGGCGAGGTATGCCTTGAGCAGGTGCTCCGTAGCGACTCCAGCGTGGTGAACGGCGAAGTCGTGGCTCGCGGGGCCCTCGACAAAGGCCGCCAGTGCGGCATTCATCCATCTGTGGGATGAACCCTTCAACTGCTCTGCATCCATGGCCGAAACGATATGACCGCTGGACCGTCAAACGCTCGGAGTTTCTCCAGTGTCCGCTATGGGGCTCAGCTGGAGGGTGGGGTCGGCCGTGGAGCTGCGCGGCGCATCAAGCCCAGTCCGGTCGTCTCCGCGGACGGCGGCCAACTGGCAGTTCTGGAAGCTGCGCTACACCCCCGGGTCCTGCGCGGTTCCCAGCCGCCGCCCGTCGGCTGTTACGTGGAATGTGTCACCGATGCTCGACACGGTGAGCGTCACCGTCCCGGAGCAGCCGCAGTCGAACTCCTGAGAGGTGGCGGGCTCATCGCCCTCGCCGTCCCATATCTGGATCGTCACTTGTCCGTCGCCGGTCACGCCGACGCGGAGTGAGGGCCGCTCCTGCCGCCACTCGTCGTAGATGACCGGTGCCCGTCCGTACAGCCGTAGCCATGAGCCGCCGGCATCGCCACCCACATCGGACATACGCGCGGTGACGGTGAAGTCGCCATCGGACTCAAGATGCGGGCCGGCCAGGTTCAGTGGGGGGTTGGGCTGGCCGCCGGAGGAGTCCTGCCCCACGATGTGCCGATCCAATGCGCTGACCCGCAGGATGTCGTTCCGCGCGGTGATGCCCGGCATCTGTGTCCAGTCGTGTTTCCGCAGCAGGTCTACGTCGTTTCCGCCGCCCGAGACTTCGCCCTGCCCCGTACACCCGGCCGCCACCGCCATGACGAGCACCACGGCGGTCAGCCGCTGCCACGTCCCCCCACCAAGGTCCACGGGCCCTCCCACTCTCTCGTTCGACACGAGATCAACGTCTCGAAGCCGGGCCACAGTTCATCACGCATGACGTACAGCCATCAGTGAGCGCCATTCCCAGGATCCAGGCCAACGCGCAGACAGGGCTGGCCTGTGGGCTGAGGCGGGGTGCTTCGTTCCCCACGCCTTGGCATGCTGTGTCCACTCTTGTGGGTATCTCGCCTCCCGCTCCAGGAAGAGCAGTGCGCAGGGAAGACCCGGCCACGCGACGATGTCGGGACCGGCCGGACGGTCCCACAGCGCTTCGGGCAGCGCATACTCGCGGATCTCCTCGTAGTTCCTGCTCGCCGCTTTCCGCCTCAGCGAATACCCCCGTCGCCACGTCCTGTTGTACCGGTCCAAGGCATCCCGGGTGTTCCTCGCGGCGTCAGCAAGACGGACGAGCACCGCAGCACGTACAGCCGGATCGCTATCAGCCCGTACTTCCACCCCAGCCGGTCGTACCACTCATCGACACCATCGATGCCCTCAGGAGTAGGGGGCCTCAGCGGCCGAAGCGGGCCAGCACCGCCCGGGCCCCGGACTCGTCCAGACCCGGCGCCGCGGCGGCCTGCCCGGCGTCGGCGTCCTGCAGGCGTCGCGGGCGGGCCAGTACGCGGTCTGCGCCGCGAGGACCTCCAGGCGCCAAGCAGCGCGGATCGCCGCCGCGGCGAGGACTTCGCCAACTTCTCGACCCACACGTCCAACTTCCCTGGCAGGACTGTGACGGCCTCCGGGAGCGCGACGGCCGAGCGCTCCACCTCAACGGTGTGCTCGTCCCAGTCCCGCATGCAAATGTCCGCCGCGCCGGCCCCGGCCCGTCGACGACGCCCACGGGGGCATGTGCGGGTCAGCAGAATCTGTGCGCACCTCGCCGAGGGGCGGGGGCGGAGTCCTGTGCCTTCGTCCTCGAGGGTCCGTACGGGGCGCTGTCACCGGGTGGGGACAGGTCGCCTGTGTCAGTCACCCGGGCGTGGCGTGTACGCGAGGTGAGCGGCTCGTCGGCTGTCGAGCGACGGCCTGGGACATGCAGTGCCGTGCGACAGGGGCTTGGCGGCGATGGCTCACTGGAGCCGGTGCCGCATTGAGGACCCCAGCCGCTGTCAACTGGACGGCCGGGAAGGGCATCGCGGCGCGGAGGAGTCAGTTCCGTGCCTGTTGCCCTGCTGCTGGTTGAGCTTGCATGTCGTACCCTAATGCAAGAACTCTTGCACTAAGAAGCCGTTGATGGCAATCACCGTCGGCTGTTCACCGTGGCGCGAAGGAATCCATGACTGAGAAGTCCGTGCAGCGTCGCCCCGGAGGTCGCACTGCCCGCAACCGTGAGAACGTTCTCCGTGCCACCGCGGAGGTGCTGTTCCAGGAGGGCTACGAGCACCTCACGATCGCCCGCGTGGCCGCCGCGGCCCAGGTCGCGGAGACCACTGTCTACCGCCGTTGGCCGAGCAAGGCCCACCTGGCCGCCGACGCGTTGTCCGAGCTTGCGAGAGCCGGGAACCCGATACCGGATACCGGCTCGCTCGAAGGGGACCTGCGGGCACTGCTCGGCCAGGTCGTCGCGCTTGTCGAACGGCCCGAGGTCCGGCGGGTGATCCTCACCATCGTGTCCCTCGCGGCGGACGATGAAGTGGTGGCGGCTAAAGGGGCCTTCTGGGAGGCGCGGTTCGCCGGAGCTGCCGCGATCGTGGCCCGTGCTGTGGAGCGTGGTGAACTCGCTCCGGACACCGACCCGTACGAGCTGATCGAGGATCTTGCCGCCCCCGCGTACTTCCGGCTGCTCGTCACGGGCCGGCCGCTCGATGACCGCCTCGTCGACCGCTCGGTCGAGCTCGCACTGAGCCGTCAGGGCATCCGGGCCGCATCGATGCCTGGCCGTCCCGCGTCGCCGACGGCCGACGGCTGAGACGGCACGGCAACGCACCACCATCGGAGCTCACCTCACAAGAACGGAGCAGCACCATGAGCAGCGCATCGCCCACCGTGCACGCGATCATCGGCGGCCGCCTATTCAGCCGCGACCATGTGCTGGCGTGGGAGGCCGAACGCCTGCCCGCGGCGGCCTCGAAGATCGGCATCCCGGTGCCGACCGGGGACCTCGCCCGGCAGCGCGTGGAGTTCGCCGACGACAAGCTCGCCCTGGGAGCCGACGAAATCAAGCGCCGTCTGCGTCGTGACCTGCGCGTCGGCGACGTCGTAGCGAACGCCACCGCCCGGATCTCCCGCGGCGGGCGTGCCACATCCGTGTGTGAGCTCCAGGTGACTGGAGGCAGCGCGGCCGGGCTCGTCCAGTGGTTTGAGGACACCTACCGGGACGACTACATCCGCTCCATGACCGCGGCACACCCCGACCACTTCCTCATCCAAGCCCTACCCGACGGGCGGCAGGAAGTGATCGAAACCACCGGCGGCAGCCCCCTGCCCACCCGATTCCTCATCGACTACACCGACCTCTCCACGCTCACCACGCAATCCGATCCCGACGCTGACGCCGACGCGACGGGCGTCGCCATCAGCGAAAGGGGTCTGCATATCGGCGGCGTGCGCCACGAGTTCCGGGACGTGCCGGGAGGCTTCCACGCGCGCCTGTGCGTCGAATTTCCCCGTACGACCCTCCCGCGCATCCTCTCCGAGCACCGCCGGCACCTGGCCATCGAGTGGTCCAACTGGATGGAGTTCGCCTTCGGCGCCGGGCGCTGAATCCCCGTCAGGCCGTGAGCGGCCGTTCGGACCAGATGCACTTGCCCTCGGGCAGGAAGCGCGTGCCCCAGCGCCGGGACACGGCCACCACGAGCTGCAGACCTCGTCCGCCCTCGTCGGTGGCGGCCGCACGCCGGATGCGCGGGGTGGTGGGACTGCTGTCGTAGACCTCGCAGATCAGGGAGGTCCGCGCAGCGTACGCATCCTCATGGGGCCGCTCGCGGCGGACCACGTTGCCGACCCGCTCGCTGACCACGGGCTCCGTGGTCATCTCCGAATCGGTCAATCCCCGAAGGCCCAGTTGCTCCCGGACGTGCCGCCGCGCCTCCCCAGCAGCACGGGGATCGTCGGGAAGGCCGAAGGCTGAAAGCTGATCAGCTGGCGCCATCCAACAGTCCGAACGTCAGCCCCGCGAACTGATCGTCCAGCCGTAACGTGCCTAGCGTCAGATCTGCTTGCGCGAGACCGGGCCCTGGTGGCCGTCCTCATCAGCTTTGTCGGGATCGGCGTGACGCCGGCGATGTGAAACCCGGTGGCTCCGCGCCGACTTCGTCTGGCAGGGGCGGCAGGACTCGAACCTGCGGCATCCGGTTTTGGAGACCGGCGCTCTGGCCAACTGAGCTACGCCCCTTCGTTAGGAGTCAGCGTGGCATGGCCGGCCGGCTCTTCGCCAAGGGATTTCGCAGGACCCGGACGACCGTGCCGAGGATCTGCGCCTGATCGCAGGGCATCGGCCGGCAGGCGGCTGAGATAGACCGCGTCATCGTTGAATGCGGGATCAGCCGAAGGTGCCGCCTCAGGGCCAAGCTTTGCTGGGCAAGCCCGCTTGTCGGAGGCAGCAGTTCAGGACGCGACGCTCGATTGCCGGAGACCGCTAGGGTTCGCCACTGTCAGTGCTTGATCCCCACACGCCGAGCTTGCGGACGAGGCGGAGATGCGGCCAGCGCTTCACGGCGCCTGATGCCCCAGCGGCCGATGACGAAGAAGAAGCCGATCGTGGCCGCCACCGCGGTCAGCACACCGCAGGGGAAGCCGTCGTCTCCGTCCGGGTATCGGTCACCGCACAGCCGGGTCAGCAGAGGCCGCTCGCCTGATGCCTCCAGGCACACCTTCTGACCCTTACGCGAGGCGTAATGCTTGCCGCCGAGTTCCTTCACGACCGTGTGCCGGTGGCCCGCCACGGTGTACACGATCTCACCGCTGTCGTTCCCACCGCCTCTGCCAGGGGGAACGATGCGAGAGACAACGCCCGTCACCCGTATCCCTGTTCTGTCGAGGAGCTCCGCCTGCCGCCACTCGTGCACCAACATGCCTACCGTGAGGCAGGTGGTGCCGAGGCAGACCGCGGCGAAGCACGCATACCACCGATGCTTGGGTGCCTGCCGCCTCGGAATATTCAATGCCCCTCATCCTTCTTGCCCGGTCGACGTCCCGAGCACCGACTGTTGGAAATTCAGCCGCTCTGCGAGCACGTCCGACCGATCACGCGGCCCCACCCCCGCAGCCCGAAGGTGTCTCGTGTGGCCCGGAGCCTCACACACACGCCATGGCCGGGCATTGCCAGATCCCGGCAGAGACTGACGCCGAAACTTGCTGGGTCCATGCGTCGCCTGCGCTTCCTCTCGCCGGTTGTGGCGTCGGCTCAGTTGCCGTTCGCGCGCATGGCCGTCCCGGGCAGCCTCATCACTCGCGCCCGCGCGGTCGGCGTTGGAACCAGTTGGTGCGGGCTTTCAGCGTCGCCGGGCAGGGTGCTCGCAACCGGTGGCACGGGTGCCACAGACCCGGCACAGGCCTCCTCACCACTGGGTAATCCCGGCGATCGGGCGAAGCTGGCCACGCGTGTGGGGGCAGCGTGAGGAGTGGCCGCAAACGCAGCTTTGCTGGGGCAGCCCTGGAAGAGAGAGCACATACGGAGGCCTGAGAAGCTCTCGGACGGGTATCTCCGCCCAGGCGGACCGCTCGCCTCCATGCCGTCCCCGGCCCGTCAGCCTGAGAAGCCACCAACCAGCGCGAGCGGACCACGGCGCCCCGCGGGGAGTCCTGTGGGTCGCATGCACCCCACTCGGGGAGCATGGTTGGGGGGAGGGTCGGTGAGCCTCCTGCCCGTATCTTGCCGCTCGGTCCGCCGGTAGTCGGAACCGCGGCCAGCGGGTCGCGCTCGCCGTTGCGCGAAACGTGGGGGCCCGGACTAGTGTCCGTTGAAGGTCCGGGCCTCACCCACGCCCCCAGACCCCGACTGCGCCAGGAACCCGCCGACACTCCCAACGCCAGGGACAACCGCGTGCCAGCTGGTTGAACAGCGCTCCTCGGAGTGATCCGTCGACAATCGCCTCAGGGGCGCCGCCCCGCCCGCCGCAACGGACGGCACTCGTTTCCGTCGCGAGTGGTTCGATCAGCGGCCGAGCGCTTTCGCCAACTGCTGCTTGTTCATCGAGGAGCGCCCGTCGACGTTCTTCTGCTTGGTACCAGGCGCCGTCGGCCGGCCCTGTGCCCTGCTCGCCGACCGCCCCCACGACCACGACATGTACTGCCGACTGTTCCGGGCCCGCGGCATCCGCCCGGTCATGGCCGGGGCCGCTTTCCGACGATCGTGAGCGATGCCGACAGGCCGGCACTGACGACGATGCCGCCTCCGAGACCGCGCGCCAACTCGACGACATGCCCGGGGGATTCGGGGGTTGCCTGCCCCCATCCTCGTGCGAGCCCATGGGTGTTTGATCCTTTGTGTTTGGATCACGTCAGCTCTGTTGACAGGTTCACTCAAACTCCATCACAGTGCGACACGAATGCACACGGGTTCCGCCAGACCGTACTTCTCCCACAACCTGTGCAAGGAGTCGCCATGACCCTCCCGACGCGGCAACGGCCACACAAGAAGGACAGACACCGGCGGAGGGGGTGGACGAGTCTTCTCGGCGCGGCCGCACTGCTGGGCTCCTTCCTTTATGGTGCAGGCGCCGTCAGTGCTCCCCCGGCGCAAGCTCAGGACAACGGCGCGTCGCGGACACCCCCGATGGGGTGGAGCAGTTGGAGTTCTGTCAGAAACAACCCGACCGAGGCCAAGATCAAGGCCCAGGCTCAGGCGATGCACGACTCGGGCCTGATGGCTGCCGGCTACCGATACATCAACCTGGACGACTACTACATCAAGAACCCCGGCACCACCGTCGATCAGTACGGTCGCTGGGTCGTCGACACCGGCAAGTTCCCGGACGGTATGAAGAACCTGGGCGACTTCATCCACGGACTGGGCGAGAAGTTCGGCATGTACGTGACGCCGGGCATCCCGAAGGCGGCGTACGACCAGAACACCCCGATCGAGGGCACGTCGTACCACACACGGGACATCGTCTCGAGCACGTCGACCTTCGAGTCGAACTACGGTGGGTTCGGCGATGTCATGTACTTCATCGACTACAAGAAGAACCCCACCGCGGCACAGGCGTTCGTGAACTCGTGGGCGAACCTGTTCGCCTCCTACGGGGTCGACTACATCAAGATCGACGGCGTGCACACCAGCGACCAGGACGACGTCATCGCCTGGTCGAAGGCGCTGAACCAGACCGGCCGCACCATCCACTACGGCCTGTCGAACACCCTGGACATCAACAACATCAGAACCTGGCAGCAGTACGCCAACAGCTGGCGGACGGGAGGCGACATCGAGTGCTACTGCTCGACCCTCACCAACTGGAGCAACGTCGGACCGCGTTGGGCGAACCTGGCTCAGTGGGGGCAGTACGCCGGCCCGGGCGGCTGGAACGACCCGGACTCGATCGAGGTCGGCAACGGCGACCACAACGGTCTGACTGTGAACGAGCGGCAGAGTGTGATCACTCTGTGGGCGATCACGCGGTCGGTGATGATGCTGGGGAGCGACCTGACCAACCTGGACGCCGGTGATCTCAACATGCTGAAGAATGCCGAGGTCACCAACGTCAACCAGACCGACTCCGTAGTGGCCAGCCAGATCTCGAACAACAACGACCTGCAGGTGTGGGCCACGAGGCAGAAGAACCCGGACGGCAGCTACACCGTGGCGTTGTTCAACCGATCCGACCGAGCCGGCAACGAGACGGTGACGGCCAACTTCTCCGACCTCGGGTTCAGCGGTTCCGCCACGGTCCGCAACCTCTGGGGCAAGTCGAACGAGACTCTCACCAACTCCGTCAGCCGGAGTCTGGCCCCGCACGAGTCCGCACTGTTCAAGGTCACTCCGTCCGGCTCCTCGACTCCCGTCGGCGGCAGCCTGACCAGTGGCCTCTCCGGCCGCTGTGCCGACGACCCGAACAGCACCCTGGTGAACGGCACTCAGCTGAACGTGTGGGACTGCAACGGCGGCGCCAACCAAAAGATCACCTACAGCTCCTCGGCCAAGACACTGAAGGTGCTGGGCAAGTGCTTCGACGCCCACGGCGCCGCTACCACCGCCGGCACGCACGTGGAAATCTACGACTGCAACGGCGGCACCAACCAGCAGTGGACCGTCAACTCCAACGGCACGATCACCGGAGTTCAGTCCGGGCTCTGCCTCGACGTCACCGGGACCACCAACCCCAACGGCTCCGGCCTGGAGTTGTGGAACTGCAATGGCGGCGCCAACCAGAACTGGACCCTCGGGTCCGGCGTCAAGGTGGGCTGACAAACCGTCCTGTCCATCGCTCCTGAGTGAACTGGCTGTCCGCACGGACCGACCTCTGGTCCGTGCGGACAGCCAAGCCAACACAATCGGGCAGGCTGGGACCCTATGACGACCTCACCGTGGCCGAGGCGATTCGAGAAGACCACGCTGTCCGTGAACACAGTTGTCCGGACATGATCAGCGCCGCCTCGGGCACAGGCGCCGTCGCCGGGAACACCGGGCAGAGCATCATGCTCGCCCCGACGCCCACCACCGTCGTGGGCGTGCGGTCCCACCTCGCGACGGCGACTCGGAGGTCATGGTCTCGCGGAGTCGCGCAGCGGCCGCAGCACGTCGGCGAAACGCACCAGTTCATCGAGCATCGCCGTGGCCGAGCTGGTCATGACCTCGTTGGGCACCAGTCGCTTGTCGTCGTCAAGGAACTGCTGCACGAAAGGTATCGATACGGCCTCGAAGACCGGGGTCATCTTCAAAGTGGTGACAACTTGCTTGATCATCTGGGCCGCACGCGTGCCCGCGGACACACCGCCGTAACTGACCATGCCCACCGGCTTGTATTGCCACTCCTTATGGAGATAGTCGATCGCGTTCTTGAGTTCGGCGTTGTAGCCGTAGTTGTACTCCGGCATGACGAACACGAATGCGTCCGCTTCGGCAACCTTGGCGCTCCAATCACGCGTGTGTTGGTGGGTATAGCGGCCGAGCCGAGGGTGGTGGGGTTCGTTCATGAACGGGAGGTTCACGTCGGCGAGATCCACCACCTCGATGTCCGTGAAAGCGCCGTGCGTCACGGCTTCTGTCCCGATCCAGCGGGCCACGCTCGGACCGACGCGCCCAGGCCGAGTACTCGCCACGATGATCTCCAGCTTGCTCATGTTCGGCGTGCCCTTTCGTAGGTTTTCAACGCGCTAAGTCCTCTTCCGTAGGAAGCACCCGGTAGTGCTCGACGAACGTCCCCTCACACAGGTACAGCGGCGTGGCCCGCTTTCGCGAAAGGCGCGTGAGGATCTGGCGCCAGGACGAGATCCCCAGCCTCTTCGCGACGAAAATGACGTCCATGGCCTGGCATCCGCAATACACTGCGACGCCCTGTGGTGCTTTGACGAAGTCTCCTGAGGCACGAGCCGAGGGCGATCATTGCCCCTCTCCTGGGGTGAGACCGGGACGGTCCCCACATTCCTAAGCCCGTGCAGCGATCCGGTGTCGCGCGGGTTCCCTTCCTGAGGTGCGGGGCACAGGAACGCGGCCGTCCTAACGTCGGTGCAGGTCCACGGCGTGGCCGAGTACTTCGGACATGGCACGGGTCGAAGTCAGCAGTTCGGACGAAAGGCGCTCGACGTCCTGTTCCGTAACCCCCCGCACGGGCATCACCAGGGTCACGACGAGCGGGAAGGACTCACCGGCAGTGAACACGGGAGCAGCCACCGACGTGATGCCGGGAATGACCCCTCCGACGGTGCTGGCAACGCCCTTCCGGAGCACCCCGGCCTTGATTCGGTCGACGCGCTCGCGGGTGGCCGCATCCAGCGTCTCCACCTCCAACTGCTCGCACAGCACTGGGGTCGTGAGCTGCTCAGGCAGGTACGCGAGGAACGCACCTCCCATGGCCGACGTCAGTACGGGCATGGTGGCACCGACTCGGACGGTGATCGGCAAGGCGTGGGCACCGTATTCCCACCGCACGACGACGGGACCGTGATCGCCCCACACCGCCAGGTTGACCGCGTGCGAGGTACTGTCCCGCAGCCCGGGCAGGTGCTCGCTCACCAGGGCCACCTCGTCCATCCTGCGCAGCGACTCGACACCGAGTCGTCGCATGGCCGGTCCCATGTCATAGTGCCCGGAGCTGGGCGACTGGGCGACGAGACCGACGCGGGTCAGACTGACCAAGTAGCGGTGAGCTTTGCTGGGTTGCATGCCGCTGGCGGTGGCAATCTGCGTCAGGCTCATCGGGCCCCGCCCCTCCTCAAGGGCTTGCAGGACCGTCATCGCCAGTTCGACGGACTGGATGCCCTGCCTGGCCGGCGATGCCTCGCTGGGCTCGGAGTCGGGACGCTGTGTCTTCACAGAGGTGATCATAGTGATCGCGCCCCCGCCGAGCCTTTGAACCGTACGCACAGGACACCCCAGGGCTTCCTGTGACCGCGGCAGGGAAACATCAGACACCCGTTCCCGTCCCTTGGGCTGTCATGTTTCCGTGGATCGCGCCCAGCAGCTCGGTCGCGAGTCCGGCCACGGCGTCGGATCCGCTCGCCGTGCCGTACACGTAGAAGTCAGGCCGGACCACGACGGCAGAGCAGTCCAGCTCGGCCAACCACGCGCGGTAGATGCCGTCGACGTCCTGGACGACAGCCGCTTGCACATGCTGGGCGTGCCGCTCACCGGGGACGATGACACGGACACCCACGCTGGCGAGGTCGTCGAGCAGCCGGCGGTTCTCGAGTGCTGCGAGATGCTTTTCATCGACGAGCAGATGGAAGCCGCCGCCCACGACTTGGTCCAGGCGGTCGCGGCGGGTGCCGTCGTCGACGACGCCCTGCACGGACAGTTGGCCCCGGCCGGCACCCGTGCCCCGCGTGAACAGGCCGTCGACCAGGTCCGGGAATCGGGTGGGCTCGGGCACGGCGGACTCCGCGCGACGGGCCAGCAGGGTCCGATCGCGCTCGGCGGCCCGCTCCGGGTCGCGCAGGGTCTGGAGGTGGCCCAGCTCGATGCCCTTCTCGGTCACCGCGCGCACATGCGGCTCACGCTCGGACTGGTACGTGTCGAGGATGTCGTCCGATGCGAAACCGCGCAGCACCAGGTCCAGTTTGAACGCCAGGTTCTGCGCGTCACGGAAGCCGGAACACATGCCCTGGCCGAGGAACGGGGGCATCTGGTGGGCCGCGTCGCCGGCGAGCAGGACGCGGCCGCGGCGCCACTCGTCGGCGATGAGGGACCGAAAGGTGTAGGTGGCAACGCGGATGAGGTCGGCGTCGTCGGGAGTGAGGTGAGAGGCGACCCGCTTCCAGACGCGCTGTGGGTCGCGCTCGGTCTCGAAGTCGTCGACCGAGTCGAGCATGAAGCTGAACCGGTGGTGCGCGGGACCGAGCGAGATGATCGACGTGGGGCTCAGCGGGTCTCCGAGCTGCAGCGCGCACGGGACCTCGGCCGGGCGTCGAAAGCGGAAGTCGCACACCATCCACGGTTCGGAGAAGCCGTAGTCGTGCAGGTTCACACCGATGGCCGTCCGTACGAAGCTGTTGCCGCCGTCGCAGCCCAGAACGTACCGGGCCGCGACCTTTTCGCGGTTCTCGGACCCCTCGACGATGACTGTGACGCCGTCCTCGGTCTGTTCCAGGCCGACGACGGTGTGGGAGTGCCGAACCTGCACCTCGGGCATCGAACGGCACACGTTGTCCAGTGCCTCTTCGAGGTCGGGCTGGTACATCATGTGCCACTCGGCCCAGCCACTGCGCCCGTTCTCGGCGAAGGTCTGCTCTATCAGCAAGTCACCTTGGCCGTTGCGCCATTCGTAGGTGGGCTGCACGCGCAGCTTGGGCAGCAGTTTCTCGGCCACACCCAGACGGGCGAGCGTGCGCATGGTCTCGTCGTCGAAGCTCGCGGCGCGCGGCAGGTTGTACAGGCCCGGGTAGCGCTCCAGGACCAGGACCCGGTGACCGGCCTGTCCCAGCAGGGCGGCCGCCACCATGCCCACCGGGCCGTACCCCACCACGACCACATCCACCGCGGTCGGCTTCTGGACCGGATCCACCACCGTGACATCCGTACCGGTCATCGGGCACCTCCAGCTACTCGGGCGTTCCAAAGGGTTGACACCGACGGAACGTACGTTTCACGATCGGTGAAGTCAATGCACATAAGTGAAATGAGGAGTCGCGGTGCGGACCATCGGTCTTGAGGAACATTTCGTCACGCCCGAGCTCGAGAAGTACGGCGCCTCGGCGGCGGCCATCCTTCAGCCGGACAAGTGGCGCGAGGCATCCCGGCGACTCCTGGACATCACCGGCGAGCGGCTGGCCGAGATGGACGCGGTGGGTCTCGACACGCAGGTGCTGTCCCTCAACTCACCCGGCATCCAGGCCGAGAAGGACCTCGCGACCGCCGTCGCCCAGGCGACGGCCGTGAACGACCTGCTCGCCGGTGTGGTGGCCGACCACCCCGCCCGCTTCGCGGGTTTCGCCGCGTTGCCCCTGCAGGATCCAAAGGCGGCCGCCGACGAACTGGAGCGCGCCGTCTCCGAGTTGGGCATGCGTGGCGCCTTGGTGAACGCGCATACCCAGGGCCGTTACCTCGACCACCCGGAGCTGCGCGTCGTGTGGGAGCGCGCCGCAGCCCTGGACGTGCCCCTCTACCTTCACCCGGCCAACAGTGTCGATGTCCCGCACGTCATCCAAGGACACCCGGAACTCATCGGACCGATGTGGAGCTGGGGGACGGACACCGCCACCCACTTCATGCGGTGTGTGTTCGGCGGCGTTTTCGACGACTTCCCCGATGCCAAGATGCTGCTGGGGCACATGGGCGAAGGTTTGCCCTACGCGCTGTGGAGGATGGACTCCCGCTGGGACTACCACAACCACCAGGGCGTCGAGCTCGCCCGGGGCAACCCCTCGGAGTACGTCCGGCACAACTTGTACATCACGACCAGCGGAGTGTGCTCGGCGCCGCCCCTTCTGTGCGCGCTGCTCGCACTTGGCTCGGACCACATCCTCTTCGGCACCGATTACCCCTTCGAGGAGATGGCCGCCGCCACGGAGTTCCTGCGGACGGCCCCGATCAGCGAGGCCGACCGCGAGAAGATCGCACACGGCAACGCCGAGCGGCTGCTCGGCCTCTGAAGACCCGTTCGCGAGTGACAGGGAGCGCTGCGTGTCGCCGCGCTCCGCTCCCCTCGATTCCGCCACCCTTCCCTCTTTTTCCTCACGCAAGGAGTCGCCGCATGACCCGAGAGAACACCGCACGACACTGGATCGATGGCGACTGGGTCGGTTCCGCCCGTACCTGCGACAGCATCAACCCGGCCACGGGCGGAGTGATCGGAACGTACGCGGACGCCGACGCAGACGTGGGGCAGCGGGCCATCGACGCGGCCGACCGGGCATTCAAGGGAGGAGACTGGCGCCTTGATCCGATGACGCGGGCCACTGCCCTCAGTCACCTCGCCGACGCGTACGCCGCGCGCATGGACGAGGTGATCGAAACGCTGTGCCTGGAGAACGGCAAGCTCCGCCCCGAGGCAGGTTTCGAGGCTCACTTCATCCTGCGCGCGCTGCGCTTCGCGGCGGGTCTCGCGGTCCAGCCGCACGGCCGGGTCACCGACACCCAGCCGGGCCGCCAGGCGATGTCCATCCGTCAGCCGGTCGGCGTCGCCGGCATCGTCGTCCCGTGGAACTCCCCCGCTTACCTATGCATCCGCGCGCTCGCGCCGGCCCTCGCCGCGGGCTGCACAGCCGTGGTGAAGATGCCGGGGCAGGCGGCCCGGACCGCCGCGCTCATGAGCGAGATCCTCGCCTCCGTGCCCGAGCTGCCGAAGGGCGTCGTCAACGTCGTCGTCGAGTCCGGCTCCGACGTCGCCCGCCTGCTGGTCGAGTCCCCGCAGGTGCCTGTCATCAGTTTCACCGGCAGTACGGCCACCGGGCGGCTCATCGCCCAGAGCGCCGCGGCGCACTTCAAGCGGGTGGGTCTGGAGCTGGGAGGCAAGACTCCTCACCTGGTCTTCGCCGACGCCGACATCGAGGCCGCACTGGCCACGGCCGTCGCGTCGTGCACGGTCTTCGCCGGCCAGTTCTGCATGACCGGCAGCCGCGTCCTGGTCCAGCGGGAGATCGCCGACGAGTTCACCGCCGCCCTGGCCGGGCGCCTGGAGGCCGTGCGGCCAGGCCCGGCCGCGGACTCCGAGAGCCAGATAGGCCCCCTGATCGACACAGCGTCGGTGGCGCGCGTCGACGCCGCCGTGGAAGCGGCCATCGCGGCAGGCGCCAAGCCCATCGTCCGAGGCGGACCCAGCTCCCGGCCCGAGCTGGCCGGCGGCGCCTTCTACCACCCGGCGCTGCTCGCGGTCACCGACTCCTCGCTGCCGATCGTCCAGGAGGAGACCTTTGGCCCGGTCCAGACCGTCCAGGTCTTCGATACCGAGGAAGAGGCCATCGCCCTCGCCAACGACACCGCGTACGGACTGAGCGCCTGTGTCTGGAGCCGCGACGCCGACCGTCCGATGCGGGTCGCTCGTCGGCTCGACGCCGGTCTGATCTCCATCAACAGCTGGGCGAACCTGACCATCGAATTCGAGGAAGGCGGCTTCAAGTCCAGCGGCGTGGGCCGACTGGGCGGCCTGGCGTCCTTGGAGGACTTCCTGGAGTACAAGCAGATCACACAGGACTACGTGCCGCAGCATCACTGACGGGACGCTCCGGCCACGCCGGACACCGCGTCCGCAGCGTCCGGCCCGCGGGGCTGTCCCGCTCGCCGATGCCTTGGTCCGTGCTGGTTCAGTGGGGCCGACGCCCATGCCCGGTAGCACACACAGACTCTTGCTGTTATTACATATAGCGCCTAGGCTCGCAAAGCCCTGAGGCACCCGGGACCGCTTTGCGCCCTCATCCGGGCGGCCGGCTCTTTCGGGAGCCGTGCGTCGTCATCAGCCGCACGCAGCGCCCTGTTCATGCAGCACGCCGGAAACCACCCTGGCAGGAGGCCAAAGATGGCCAAGCAGCGTGACTCTCTGACCTTCGAGGCCGACGGGCACAAGATCACGGCGCTGGTCGCCGGTCCCGTCGAGTCCTCCGGAAAACCACTGATCGCCGCCCTCCACGGCGGCACGTACACGGCGCGGTACTACGACGTCGCCGGCTCCCCCGAGGGATCCTTCCTGGACGTCGCCGTCGCGCACGGATACCCGGTGGTTGCCTTCGACCGCCCCGGCTACGGCGGCAGCACCGCGCTCGAGCCGGACGCCAACACGTTTTCCCACCATGCAGAGCTACTCAGCACCGCCCTGGCACAGGCCGTCGAACGCCTGGGAGCCGACAGAGTCTTCCTGGTCGGGCATTCGATCGGTGGCATGATCGCGCTGATGATCGCCGCCTCCGAGCCGGACATCCCGCTGATCGGCGTCTCGGCGACCGGCATGGGTGCCGTCATCCCGAGTGGTGGAGCCGCCGAGGCTCTCGGCTCCCTGCCCGCGGACGCAACCGTGGACCTGCCGTACGACCAGCGGGACCAGGTGATGTTCGGCCCCGAGCACACCTACCGGACGGAGGGTCTGCGCCAGGCGCACGAGTCCTACGCGCCCACGCCGGTACGGGAGTTGGTCCAGGCGCCGAAGTGGCCGAAGGAACATCTACCCACGGTCGCGCCCAAGGTCCGTGTGCCCGTGCACAACGCACTCGCCGAGTTCGACGCCCTGTGGAGCTGCAGCCCGGAAAACGTCGCCGACTTCGCCGCCCTGTTCACCGCCGCACCCTTCGTCGACGCGAGCGTCGCACGCGGAACGGGCCACTGCATCGATCACCACACGCTCGGCCTCGCGACGCAGCTGCGCCAGCTCGCGTTCGCCGAGGAGTGCACGCAGTGGGCCACACGACAGATGAACGAGGCCTGATGCCCTCCACCGACGACAAGCGCATCCCACCACACGTGCAGGTCCTCATCGCCGGCGGCGGGCCGGTCGGACTCGCCGCCGCCGTCGAGCTGGGTCGGCGCGGCGTCGACTGCCTGGTCGTCGAACCTCGCGTCACCGTGTCCCGCGCGCGCCCGCGGTGCAAAACCCTCAACGTACGCACGATGGAGCACCTACGTCGCTGGGGTCTGGCCGAGCGGCTGCGTCAGCGCGCCCCGCTGCCCGCCTCCTGGGCCCAGGACGTGGTGTTCTGCACCTCACTGACCGGCAGGGAACTGTCCCGCTTCACCGGCGTCCTGGGACTGGTCCCGGACGGCAGCCGCTTTGCGGAGATCGGCCAACAGGCGCCGCAGTACGTCCTGGAGGAGGTGCTGCGTGAGGCCGTGGAGGAAACGAGCCCGGGCCGGCTCGTCCTGGGCTCGCAAGTCGTCGGCGTGAGCGACGGCGACGACCTGGTGACCGTGACCGTCGAGCACGGCGCCGGTCAACTCACAACCGTCACCGCCGACTACGTCGTCGGCTGTGACGGCCCGCGCAGCGTCGTGCGCGACGAGATCGGTGCCCGCTACGTCGGCGAGCAGGCCCTGCGGCCGAACTTCGGCATGGTCTTCGAAAGCCCCGGCCTGTGGGAACACGTGGCGCACGGCCCGGCCGTGCAGTACTGGGTGATCAACGCGACGGCGCCGGCGCTGGTCGGGCCACTGGACCGGACCGACACATGGTGGGCGATCGGCTTCGGCGTCGACCGGGAGACCGGGGAAAACGACGCGCAGCAGATCATCGACGGAGTAGCCGGCCGCCCCATAGAGGCGAAGGTACTGTCCACCGACCCGTGGACGGCACGAATGCAGATCGTCGATCGCATGCGGCACGGGCGGATCTTCCTCGCCGGTGATGCCGCTCACCTCAACCCGCCGTTCGGCGGACACGGACTCAACACGGGCATCGGTGACGCCGTCGACCTGGGGTGGAAGCTCGCAGCCGTGCTGGAGGGCTGGGGCGGCCCAGACATCCTCGACAGCTACGAGAGCGAGCGCCGCCCCGTACAGGAGCGCGTCATCCGCGAGGCGACCGCCAACATGCGCGTGCTGTCCACCGAGTTGCTCGCCGACAACCTGGAAGCGGACGACGAGGCGGGCGCTCAGGCTCGACGGGCCGCGGGCAGGCGAATCCAGGAGACCAAGAAGGCGGAGTTCCACTCGCTCGACCTGGTCCTCGGCCTCCGTACAGCCGCCTCCCCGATCGTTCCCGCCGAGCCGGAGGGACAGCACGGAACCACGTGGGCGGGTGCCCGCCTGCCCCATCTGTTCCTGGAGGGCGGCCAGTCCCTCTACGACCTCCTCGGTACCGACATGACACTCCTCGCCCTCGCGCCGGACGTGTTGGTGCCCGCGGTCGAGGAGGCCGCCCGGCTACGAGGGGTCCCGCTCACCGTGGTCCGGCTGTCCGGGCCGGTGGCCGTCGAGTACGCCAAGCTCCTGGGCGCCCGCCTCGCCCTGGTCCGCCCGGACCAGGTAGTGGCCTGGCTCGGCGACGAGGCCCCGCAGGACGCCCTCGCCCTCGTCGACATCCTGATCGGCGATGCCCAGCGGAGCGAGAAGGCATTCCGCAGTCCCTGAGCCTCACCGATGAGCATCCTGCCCGCACGGTCGACACAGCGGCTGCTTCGCCCCGTTGACCGGTGCGTCCGCGCGCTGCCCACCAGACCCCGCCCCGGCCGCGTCCTGTCCGAGGTACCTGCCTCGCGGCCGGGGCGGCCCATACGCAACGGCACTCTGCCGATGGCCCCCTTCTGCCGAGAGGACAGCAGTACCTATGAGCGCTGACCAGTGGACAAGACGTCAGGTGTTGAACACCGCGGCCGGTACGGCGGCACTCGCCGGCGCATCCACGTTGATGACGCCGGCTACCGCCGAGGCCCACGGCGGCAGGCCCGACCCGCACGGCAAACTGCGGATCATCGCCATTGAGGAAGCCATCATCCTGCCGGGACTCATCACTCAGGGCACGGCGCTGAATGGCGTGATCCCGTTCAAGCCCGAGGTCACCGCCGAGTGGTTCAAGCGACTCCCCGATGTCACCCAGTACCGGCTCGCCGACATGGACGCCAACGGCGTGACCATGCAAGTGCTTTCCCTGACACCGCCCGGCGTGCAGATGCAGGCGGACGCAGCCATCGCCGTACGGGATGCGCAGGTCGCCAACGACGCACTGGCCGCCGTCATCGACGCGCACCCCACCCGTTTCGGCGGGCTCGCCGCGCTGCCCCTCCAAGACCCCGAGGCAGCCGTGCGCGAGGCCCACCGCGCCATGGGCGACCTCGGAATGGCCGGCTTCCTGGTCAACGGACACACGTGCGGCCACTACCTGGACGAGCCGCAGTTCCGGCCTGTATGGGCGGCGCTGGAGGAACTGGGAGCCGCCGTCTACCTCCACCCGACGCCGGCCCCGACCGGTGACTGGGGACTGCTGAAGGACCGCCCCGAGCTGGTCGGCCCCCTGTACAGCTGGGCAGCGGAGACCGGCGGGCATGCCCTGCGGGTCATCCTCGGCGGCGTCTTCGACGACTTCCCGGGTGCCAAGCTGATCGTGGGTCACATGGGCGAGTTCCTCCCCTATATGATCCCCCGGCTCGATGTGCAGATCCAGAACATCAACACCAAGGTGCCCCTGAAGAAGAAGCCCTCCGAGTACCTGACGCAGAACGTCGCCATCACCACTTCGGGCGTGATGGACGACAACATGCTCCAGGCCGCCATCACATCGGTGGGCATCGACAATGTGCTCTTCGCCATCGACTACCCCTTCGAGAAGAGCGAGCAGGCCGTCGGTTTTCTACGCAACGCGAGCCTGTCGACGGGCCACCGCAGGAAGATCGCCGGCGGCAACGCAGAGCGCATCCTGAAGCTCTGACTGCCCCGCCACTCGATGATTCCCGCCCCACGTCGTGCCCGTCACGACGCGGGGCGATGTCGTGCGACGGCCCCACCTCCTCGCACCTCTGCCATGCGCACAGCTCAGCGGCGGGTCGTCGTTATAGTTGGCCTCTACCACTGGGCGGCCGAAGCGAGGGATGCAGCGTGGCGACACCCCGAGGGGGGATCCAGCCCATCATGTCGCGGTCCGTGGTGGAACAGGCCACCGAGGAACTGCGGCGCGCGATCCTCACCGGAGACCTGGCTCCCGGCGAGGAATACTCGCTGCGGGAGCTGGCCGGGATGCTCAACATCAGCTTCATTCCCATCCGCGAGGCTCTGCGAAGCCTGGAGAGCGACGGCCTGGTCACACTGCGGCCCGGCCGCAGTGCGGTCATCGCCCCGCTCAACCTCGACGACCTGCATGGCATCTACCGCCTGCGGCGCGCCCTGGAGCCGGAAATCGCCCAGCGTTCGTGCACGCTTCTCACCGACAAGGATCTGGACCGGCTGGAATCCCGAGCGGCCGACTTCGGCGCCCGGGAGCACGGTATGGCCGACATCTACGACGACCATCACGCCTTCCACCTGGCGCTTCTGGCGCCGGCCGCGACAACCTGGGACATCCGGGTCCTCACCACGCTGTGGCGAGCCGGTGAGCGTTACATCCGCATCGGCTTCGGCCAGCTCGACCCCGACCCCGCGGAGCACGAGCGACGCGGCAGGGCGCACATGGACCTCGTGGCCGCCTTCCGCACCCGCGACCCCGCCGCGGTCGCGGCCGCCGTCGAGCAGCACCTCGCGCGCAACGAGAAGATCGCCATCTCCGCCCTGTCCTGAACGCCGTCGCCCCGGCGGTGCACGACTGCTCTACAGGTCGCGCATCGCCGGGGATTTCGCGTGAGGGCCGGGGCTAATGAGCGAGGGGCGGTTCCGCCGGCGCGGGTGCGCCGGCGGGCGCCGCGGCGGGCGTGCGGTGTCCCGCGCGCAGCAGGCCTGTCAGGAGCGCGCCGAGAAGCGCGGGGGCGACGAAGGCGTAGAAGCCGGCCTTGGACGACGGGATCAGCACGGTGACGGCGGCCACGTAGCTGGGGCCGACGATGGCTCCGAGGCGGCCGACGCCGAGGCTGAAGCCCAGTGCGGTGCCCCGCAGCCGGGCCGGGTGAGCGTGGGCGACGTAGATGTTGACGAGTGCCTGGGTGCCGAGGGCGCCGAAGCCGGCAAGGGCGGAGGCGGCCAGGAGCAGGGGGCGGGGTTGCGGGGTGCTCAACGTGATCATGGCGACGGCGGCGAGAAGGAAGCTGACGATCGTGGAGATCTTCAACAGTCCACGATCGGCGACCAGAGCAGCCCCGAGAGTGCCGATGACCGCTCCAACGTTGAAGGAGATGGAGAACTCCAGCGAGGAGCTGAGGTCGTACCCACTGTCGACCATCAAAGTCGGCAGCCAGGTGCTGGCGCCATAGACGATGACGAGGCCTGCGAACGTGGCCGCCCAGAACAGCAGGGTGGAACGGCGGTACCGCGGGCCGAGCAGCTCGCGCAGCCGGTTGCCGGGCTGCTCCGGCTCGGCGCGCGGGGCGCTCTCCATCAGTGGCTCCGCCGGGTGGTCCTGGAGCGCGGCGGGCACCAGACGCCACACCACGGGGATCAGGATCAGGGGGAAGACGCCGAAGAGGAACAGGGTGCGGAAGTCCCACTCGGGCAGCAGCAGCCGGCCGGCGACGCCGGTGACGATGCCGCCCAGGGCCAACCCCGTCGTGGCGGTGCCCACTTGCAGGGAGTGCCGACTGGGGTCAGCTGCCTCGCTGACGTACGCGGTGACCAAGGGGATCAGAGCGCCGATGCCCATACCGGTAAGGAAGCGGGTCGCGCCGAACTGCGCAAGGTCGGCGGCCACGGCGCTCAGCAGCATGGCCAGGGAGAGCCAGGCGAGGCTGATGACCATGGGCAGCCGGCGGCGATGGAGCCCAGGGGCATGCCAAGTGCCGTGATCCCGCCCAGGAGACCGAGCGTCGACTTGGTCACGTCCCAGTCGGAATGGTGAAGCAGGGAGGGGCCGACTGCACCCAGGATGAAGAGGTCGTAGCCCTCGATGCACAGGATGACGATCCCGAGGGCCACCGCGGCCGCGGGGCGAGCCCCGGCCGTGGGTGTGCCGGGAGTGGGGTTCATGTCCGTACTCCTCATGTGGAAATGCGCGCGTGGGAAGGCACGACGAGCCGTCGAAGACTCGGTGCGGTGTGGGTGAGCACGGCTGCCCGACGACACCGGACCGCGCGCAGCGGTACGGAAAGGAGAGGTTCGTTCGCAACCGTGGGCCACGCAGCGCAGCGGCGGGCATCTGCGTTCGGAAGGGTGCGCTCCTGGAGACACCGACACGGTGCCGCAGGCGGAGCGTGAGGTCGCCGTGAGCGTCGCTGGGCGCACGGACGTGATGGCGGTACGGACCCGGATGGAACGTGGAAAGCTCCATCCGACGCGGTCGCACCGCAGGGAACTGGGAGTGATGCTGAAGTCCCTTCCCTGCTCGTGTCAATGCCCGGGCGAGGCCGAATCCGAACGGGCCGATCCAACAGGGAAGTCGGCGGATGAACATGAGGATGCCGAAGGGTTGCTGTTATCACATATAGCGGTTACGGTCGGTGCGTCTTCGTGGCACCCGCTGTTCGACCGGCGGCGCCGAGCCGCGCTCCATCGGCACCGCCACCCTCTGACCGTCCACGCCCGCACGGCCAGGCTGGATGGCGCAGGCCGCTCCCTCGGACACGACGCGCGGACGGCCATCTGCGAAGTGTTCAGCGCAGCCCGGGACACGAACGCTGTTCTTTCCGCACCCGCCCCGCAGAAAGGCACAACGATGTGTATCAACCACACGAACCGGCGTGACTTCCTCAAGATCACGGCCGCGACCGGCGCCGCCGTCGCGGGAGTGTCGGCGCTGGCCGCGCCCGCCTCGGCGGACGCGCACGACCACGCCGCCCAGCCAGGCGACAAGATGGCCCTGACGAATGTCCGCATCTTCGACGGCGATCAGATCACCTCCCGACGCACCGTCGTCATCGAGAACGGACGAATCGGCATCAGCACGCTCGGTGCGCGCCGGATCGACTGCGGCGGTGCGGTGCTGCTCCCCGGTCTGACCGACGCGCACATTCACCTGCGCGACGTCAACACCCTGCACGCGCTGGCCGGTTCCGGCGTGACGACCGGCCTGGACATGGCCACCTTTCCGCCGTCGCTCGTCAACTCGCTGCGCGGACTGCCGGGTCTGACGGACATCCGGAGCGCAGGAACGCCCGCGGTGGCACCCGGGAGTCCGCAGAGCCAGATCCCGGCCTTCCCTTCGGACGCGGTGCTGACCGCGCCCGAGCAGGCCACCCAGTTCGTACGCTCCCGGGTCGCCGAGGGCTCGGACTACATAAAGATCATCATCGACGAACCGGGGCTGTCGCCGGAGACCATCAAGGCGGTGACGACGGCGGCGCACTCCGCAGGCAAGCTCGTCATGGCCCACGCGACCTCGACGGCAACGGTGGTGCGCGCCCTGGACGCGGGCGTCGACATGATCCATCACGTGCCCATGGACAGCGCACTGTCGGCCTCGGTGGCGGCGCGGTACGTCTCCTCGGGTACCGTCGCGGTCCCCACTCTCACGATGATGGAGGGATTCGGGAACCTGGGGATTCCGGGTATGAACTACGCGGCTGCCGAAGGCAGCGTCACCGCTCTGCGCCGGGCGGGGGCGCGGATCCTGGCCGGTACGGACTCGAACCTCACACCGGGGATCCCGGTGCAGCCGCCCTACGGCATCAGCCTGCACCACGAACTGGAGCTGCTGGTCCGTGCCGGGCTCACCACCCGTGAGGCGCTGCGGGCCACCACGAGCTTGCCGGCCCAGGCCTTCGGCCTACGGGACCGCGGCGCCGTCCGCATCGGCAATCGCGCCGACCTCGTGCTGATCGATGGCGACCCACTTGCCGACATCACCGCCACACGTGCCGTCCGGCGCGTGTGGGTGGGCGGGATCGAGTACGCACCTGTCACCGGCTGACCTCCTCCCCGCTCCACCACGGTGTCCGTGTGTCCCCTGGTCGTCCGCACACAGCGAGGGGACATACGGCTGTGTACCCGTGATCCACGATCTGCTGCCCAGCCGTCAGGCACGTTCAACCTCTTGTCCAGCGTGCTCCCCCGGGCTGTGCCGGACCGGCGACGAAGTCCGCGGCGGACACCGTGGGAGCGCCGGGTCCGGCCGCAACTCCTGCCTGGGCGCCGGTGTCGGCTCCGTGCCGGACCAGCCGGGGCCACCGCACATGCGCGGCATCCACGCCTGTTCGAATCTGCTGTCGAGACGTCCTTGAAGTGGACTGAGTGACAGGCCTGCAGCCCTCCGGGGCCGACGACAACGCGTCGGCCCCGAAGGGCATTTGTCGGCGGCTCACTGCGTGAGGTCCAGAGCGGCACTGACGATGCTGTCGGTATCGATGCCGTGGTACCGGTGGACCTCGTCCAGGGACCCGGACTGCCCGAAGCGGGTGACGCCCAGGCGACGGTTCGGCACGCGGTGGAGCGTGGCCAGGAAGGCCAGTGTGTGCGGGTGCCCGTCCAGGACGGTGACCAGTGGTGTGGCCCGCTCCGTGGGGAAGACCTGGTCCAGGATCCAGTCGGGCGCCTCACCATGGCCGGCGCGGGCGTCCATGGCCTTGTAGAGCAGTCCCGGGCTGGTCACGCAGATGACGTCGGCCGGAATACCGAGGTTCTGGAGCCGGTCCGCAGCGGCCAGGGCCTCGGTCACCAGAGCGCCCATGACCGCGATGGTGACCTTCGCCCCGCCCTGCCGGCGCAGTGGGTACGCGCCGGCCACGACCTGGCGGCGGCGGCGTTCCCGCGCCGCCGGGTCGCTCGGGATCCGGGCGAGGGCCTGGTCGACGGGCCGGGTGGACAGGCGCAGGTAGGCGGAACCTCCGTCGGCCCTGCCGAGGCGGGACAGGGCGGCCAGCAGCGTCCACTCGGTGTCGAGGGCGAACGCGGGCTCCCAGGTCGTGCAGCCGGGCTGTTCGACGCCGAGGGACGGCGTAGTGATGGACTGATGGGCGCCGCCCTCGGGGGCCAGGGTGACGCCGGACGGCGTACCGACCAGGATCGACTGGCCGCCGGCGTAAATGCCGTAGGACCAGGGTTCCAGAGCACGGTTCACGAAGGGGTCGTACATCACGCCGATGGGCAGCAGCGGCTCGCCCCAGCGGCTCCAGGTCGCGCCCAACTCGCCGAGCGCACCGACCAGGTTGGTCTCGGCGATGCCCAGCTCCATGTGCTGGCCGGTCGGGCGTTCACGCCAGTGCAGGATGGTCTCCGTGTCGTCGGCGAACCAGTCCACGCGCTCGGTGGGCGACCAGACGCCGACCTTGTTGACCCAGCCGCCCAGATTGGTCGAGGAGCTGACGTCGGGACTGACAGTGACCACGCGGCGGGCCGCCTCGGGCGCGCTGCGGGTCAGGTCGAGCAGCGTACGGCCAAGGGCTGCCTGGGTCGTCGCCACCCCTGTCGGCGTACGGCCGATGTCGGTGGGGACAGCAGGGGGCGGCGCCTCGGTGACAGGGTTTCGAAGCAACCGCGTCCCGGTCTCGGCACACAGGCGGGCCGCCGCCGAGTCTCCGGGGAAACCCTGCCACGGGGTGTCCAGGTCGGTGCCCACCTCGTCGGCCAGTTGCCGCATCTGGTCATCGGTCAGCAGGGAGGAGTGGTTCTGCGGGTGCCCCTGGGTGGGCAGGCCGTGGCCCTTGATGGTGTAAGCGAAGATCACAGTGGGACGGTGGTCATCCACCTCGGACAGCGCGTTGTCGAGGGCGGAGAGGTCGTGGCCACCCAAATTGCGGACCGCCCTCATCAGGGTGTCGTCGTCGGTCTCCGCGAGCAGTGCACCGATCGCCGAGGCCTCCGCGCCCGTACCGGGCAACCGCTCACGCAGTTGATCGGCCGAACAGCGCAGCAGACGCTGGTATTCAGGGTTGGCCATCTCGTCGATTCGGGCTCTCAGCGAGGCACCGCCAGGGCGCTCGAACAGCCGCTCCAGCAGGGTGCCGTACTTGACGGTGAGCACCTGCCAGCCCGCCGCGGCGAACATCGCGTGCAGTCGCCCGGCGGACATGTTCGGCACGATGCGGTCCAGGGATTGCCGGTTGAGGTCGACGATCCAGACCAGTTCACCGAGGTCGGCGACCTGCGGGTCGAGCACCGCCTCCCACACCGCGCCCTCGTCCAGTTCGGCGTCGCCCACCAGCGCGTACTGGCGGCCCTTGAAGGCCCCATCAGCGCGCTTGTCGACGTAACGGCGAGCCAGGGCACCCCAGATCGTCGCCGTGGCGCCGATGCCGACCGAGCCGGTGGAGTAGTCGACCGTGTCCGGGTCCTTGGACCGGCTCGGGTAGCTCTGGAGCCCGCCGAAGGCACGCAGCGTGGTCAGGTGGGAGGCGTCGAGTTCGCCGAGCAGATGGTTGATGGCGTGCAGGACCGGCGAGGCGTGCGGCTTGACGGAGACCCGGTCTTCAGGGCGCAGATGACGGAACCAGAGGGTCGTCATGATCGACACCATCGAGGCACACGAGGCCTGGTGACCACCCACTTTGAGTCCGGACGGGTTCGGCCGCACCCGGTTGGCGTGGTGCACGATCGCGCTGGAGAGCCACAGCAGGCGGTCCTCGATCTCGTGGAGCACGTCGTGGGCGACGGCTGTGGTCCGCCGGGGGGCGGCTGGTGCGGTGGTCATGGCGAAACGGTCTCCCTCGCGCTGGGCACACCCAGCCCGCGGACGAGCGGCTGGCTGTGACTTGGGACGTGCCACGGCGGCGTGGAGGCGCGCACCGGGTGCCCCGGCGCACATCGGGCCGGCTCACGACCGGATCACGGTCGGCGGCGTGCCGCCAGGGGCAGGATCGTTGTGGACGAGCTGACCACCGGGCAGGGATGCTGCACAAGAACCAGCTGAGAAATTGCGCAGAATGCCCAATCCCCCGTCCTCCCAGCCTCGAAAGGTGCCCATCGTGCCCAGCTCCGAGCGGATCGACCCCACCGACGCGCGCCTGCTCCTCGCCCTTGCCGCTCAGCCCCGGGCCACCACGGTGGCCCTCGCCGAGGCGAGCGAACTGAGCCGCAACACCGTCCAGGCACGCCTGGCGGCCCTGGACCGCAACGGCTCCGTGCAGTCCTTCGAGCGACGTATCGATCCTGCGGCTCTTGGTTATCCGCTCAGCGCGTTCGTCACCACCCAGGTCGCCCAACGCAGGCTGGACGAGGTCGCACGTGCGCTCGCTGCAATTCCCGAGGTCCTCCAGGTGCACGGGCTGAGCGGCGACACCGACCTACTGGTCCATGTGGCCGCGACCGACGCCGAGGACCTGTACCGCGTGGCAGGCCGCATCCTCGACATCCCCGGAGTGGAACGCACCAGCACCGCGCTCGTCATGCGTCAGCTGGTCCCCTTCCGGCTCGCCCCGCTACTGCGCCGGACCGCGGCCCGCTGATCCAGCGGCGCACCAGCCCGTCCTCGGGTGCCAGCGCTGCCCTCAATGCAGGCCTGCTGACTACGTGAACGAAAAAAGTCGATCCAAGTCCTTGCTGTTATCACATATAGCTACCTAGTGTGTGATCAGGACCACGTCCGCCGCGCGGCCCGACGGTGCGGGGCTCTACGACAGCCCTGCCGACCTCAGCGCAGTCCTGGCGGATCCGGTGTGGCTCTCGCCGCAGCAGGCCCCTGCCTGGCGTCGAGCGCCACTCCACCCAAGAAACTCAGGAGCAGCTCCGTGCACATCGCCAACCTCTCCGGCCGCCTGGTTCTCATCGTCAACGGTCTCGCCGTCGACGTCGAGAAGGCCAGCAGTGGCCGCTTCGCCGCGGACCCGCAGGCCGTTTACGAGGAGTGGGAGGAATTCCGCGCGTGGGCGGCGCAAGCCCGCCTGCCGGAAGGGAACCCCGTTGATCCGGTCCGGCTCGGCGCCCCCGCGCCCGCCCCGCGGCAGATCATCGCCGCCGGCCTGAACTACCGCGACCACGCGGCCGAGTCGGGCTTCGCCCTCCCCGTCACCATGCCACCGGTCTTCACCAAGTTCGCGACCAGCATCACCGGCCCGGTCACCGATGTCGTCCTGCCGCCCGGCGGCCACACCGACTGGGAGATCGAACTCGTCGCCGTCATCGGAACCCGTGCCCATCATGTCTGCGCCGACTCGGCCTGGGGCCATGTCGCCGGCCTGACCGTGGGACAGGACATATCCGAGCGCATCACCCAACTCGAAGGACCTGCACCGCAGTTCAGTCTCGGCAAGTCCTTCCCGGGGTTCGCCCCCATAGGCCCCTACCTGGTCACTCCCGACGCGTTCGACGACCCCGACGACCTCGCGCTGCGGTGCACGGTGAACGACGAAGAGGTACAAAAGAGCCGCACCAGCGACCTGATCTTCTCCGTGCCCGAGCTGGTAGCCCGTCTGTCCTCCGTGATCCCGCTGCTGCCCGGCGACGTCATTTTCACCGGTACGCCGGCCGGCGTCGGCTTGGGCCGCGATCCACAGCGCTGGCTCGCCCCCGGTGACGAGCTGGTCAGCACCATCGAGGGCATCGGCGAACTGCGCCAGCGCTTCGTCGCCCAGACCTGACACCCCCCAGCCTCACGCTCCCGCGTACCTGGGAGCTGACAGATGGTGAGAGCGCCAACGCGTCACCGGATCGCCCGCCTGACCGCCGCCCGGTGACAGCCCGCCCGGGCGCACGCCCGCAGATTCGATCGAGGAGGATCGAATGACCGCCACACCGAAGTTCGCGCACGTCGTGTTCCAGACCAGCAATCCCACCGCCATGAGGGACTGGTACTGCGCCGTTCTGGACGGCCACGTGGTGTTCCAGAACGACAGCCTCTGCTTCATCACCTACGACGAGGAGCACCACCGCGTCGCCCTGCTCACTCCCCCGGTGCCTCTGGAACGCAAGAAGCCCACGACGGCCTCGGCCCACCACGTCGCCTATACCTTCGGTCACCTCGACGACCTTCTCGGCCGCTATGAACTGCTGCGCGACAAGGGGGTGGCGCCTGCGGTGTGCATCGCGCACGGTGTCACCACGTCCTTGTACTACCAGGATCCGGACGGGGGCTTCGTCGAGATGCAGATCGACAACTTCGCCGATCCTGACGAGGCCACCCATTACATGAGGGGTCCGGAGTACAGCGCCGATGCCGTCGGCCCTGCCTTCGACCCGGAGGCCATGCTCGCCGCCCGTCGTTCCGGGGCGGCGGTCGACGACCTGGTGCACCGGGCCTGGGCCCTCAGGACGCCCATGCCCGACCCGATGCTCGTCCTCACCGGCGCCGTCTGAGCACGCGGCGGGCCACAAGGCCGGATCACCAGGGGTGCCGACACGAGGCGGCACCCTGGGGTGCCCCGAAACACCGGTGCAGCCCCCATTAACCACTGTCGAGGGGAACCTTTGAGCGCCTCCAGCCATCACGCCGACTGCTTCATGTGCGGATTGGAACAGACCGAAGACAGTGCCGTCGTGTTCCGCGACCCTCTGTGGTCCGGCCAAGTGGTGCCCGGCTACGACGTGCCCGGCTGGTTCGTCCTGCGGCTACGTCGGCACGCCGAACGCATCACCGGCCTCGACGACACCGAACTGGCCTCATTCGGTCGCCGCGCACGCGACCTGGTCGGGGCAGTCACCGAAGCGACCGGTGCGCCGGCAACGTACCTGATGGTGTTCGGCGAGAACCATCCGCACTTCCACGCGCTGATCACCGCGCGCGACGCCCACGTTCCTTCGGACCGGCGCAACGGCAACATCCTGCGCCTCCGCGACGAGCGCGCCGATCCGGAAGCCGCCGCCGGGCTGGTGCCTGCGGTGCGTCGTGTCTACGAGCGTCTTGCGGACGCCAACGCCTGTCACCTCTCGGCCTGAGGTCCGGGTGGAAAGCAGCGACCATCACGGTGGGGCCGCTCTTCGCCTGGGACGTTCCATCGGGTGCCGGGAGACGGCCGCGTACGTGCCGGGCCCTCGGTGGGCCAGCAAGGTCTGGGACACCACCATCACGATCTCAAGTCCGTGCTGACGATCCGCTCCGGGGCGGCTGCCACGGACCAGCCTGATCGCACGCGTCCGCGAGTGCGGACGGGGAGGACCTCCGACGCACGGAGGTTCGCAAGCAGTCACCATGGCTGCGGTCGAACCCCCATCGACGACACCCCGGCCGCCTACCGGACACCTGAACCAGGGCTCTTGCGGTGGGCGCCGACCTCGCCACCCACATCGCGTTCAACGGCGCCCTCGACCCCGGCGACGTGGAAGGCAGCGGGAGGGTGTCCGCCGAGACCGTCAGCGGTGGCAGCTGGGGACACACCGGGCCGGCGGAGGATCTCACCCGGTCGCTGCCATGACCGTCTCGGATATCCGCAGATTTGCCGCGGTGGCCGCGACTACCTGCTCGGGCGTGACGTCCGGCGCCGTCTCGGTCAGCACGAGGCCGCGGTCGGTGACGTCGACAACGCCGAGATCGGTGATGATCCGCTGCACGCAGGCGCGTCCGGTCAGCGGAAGGGAACACGCCTCGACGATCTTGGGGCTGCCGTCCTTGGCGGTGTGCTCCATGAGGACGATGACCTGGCGGGCGCCGTGCACCAAGTCCATCGCGCCGCCCATGCCCTTGACCATCTTGCCCGGGATCATCCAGTTGGCGAGGTCGCCCGAGGCGGACACCTGCATGGCTCCGAGGACGGCGGTGTCGATGTGTCCGCCCCGGATCATGCCGAAGGAGAGGGCCGAGTCGAAGAAGGCGGCGCCCGGAAGGACCGTGACGGTCTCCTTGCCCGCGTTGATCAGGTCCGGATCCACCGCGGCTTCGGCGGGGTAGGGCCCGGTGCCGAGGATGCCGTTCTCCGACTGGAGGACCACGTGTACGCCGTCGGGGAGGAAGCCGGGGACCAGGGTGGGCAGGCCGATGCCGAGGTTGACGTAGTCGCCGTCCCGCAGTTCGGTCGCCGCGCGGGCCGCCATCTCCTCGCGGTTCCAGGCCATCAGACTGCCACCGTTCCTCGTGCTTCGGGCGCCGAGACCGTGCGCCTCTCGATCTGTTTGTCGGCGGCCTGTTGCGCAGTGAGCGCCACGACGCGCTGGACGAAGACCCCAGGCAGATGGATCTCGTCCGGGCTCAGGACACCCGGCTCGACCAACTCCTCCACCTCGGCGATGGCGACCCGGCCGGCCATCGCGGCCAGGGGGTTGAAATTGCGGGCGGACTTGTCGAAGACGAGATTGCCGTGCCGGTCCCCCCGTGCCGCCCTCACCAGAGCGAAGTCACAAATGAGGGCCTCTTCCAGGACGTACTCCCGCCCGTCGAAGACGCGAGTCTCCTTGGCCGGCGAAGCAACGGCGACATCACCGTGAGCGTTGTGCCGCCAGGGGATGCCACCCTCTGCCAAGGGAGTGCCCACGCCCGCAGGAGTGTAGAAGGCGGGAATGCCATGGCCCCCTGCCCGCAGCCGTTCGGCCAGGGTGCCTTGAGGCACCAGCTCGACCTCCAGCTCACCGGTCAAGTACTGGCGGGCGAACTCCTTGTTCTCACCGACGTATGAGCCCGTGACGCGGGCAATGCGGCCCGCGCCGAGCAGCATGCCGAGTCCGTGGTCGTCGGTGCCGCAGTTGTTGGAGACGATGTGCAGGCCGCCCGCACCCTGCACATAGAGGGCTGAGATGAGGGTGCTGGGTATGCCGCAGAGGCCGAAGCCGCCGACAGCGAGTGACGCACCGTTGGCGATGTCGGCCACGGCGTCAGCCGCGGAGGGAGATGACTTGTCCATTGACGTCCTTCGAGGATCTGATCGAGCGCGTCCGGATTCTGGCGCCCGGCTGCGCCCGGGCCCGGGGCCGGCAGCGGTGGTAGGGGGGCCCGGGCGTGGAGGCGTGCTCCCGGCTCGTGGTGCCGGAGGCGCGATGGCTCACGGGTGTGGGGTTCCCGCGCGCCACGGTCGGTGACGGCGCCGTCTGCGAGCGGGTTTCACTGTTCGGAGACGGCCCTCAAAGCGTCGGGCGCCGTTGTGCGGTCGGAGGGAGCGGCAGGCTGTTGCAACTGTCCGCGCAGTTGGGCCACTAGTTCTCGCAGGCCTGTCGCGTCGTTTGCGGTGCCGAAGAGGTAGAAATCGGGGCGGACCAGGGCCGCGACCTGCCTGTTTTCCCGCATGTGCGACAGGTAGCCGTCGGGAGCGTCGAGGTAGCCGTCACGCGGGGAGCTGTCCTCGTACAGAGCGACGACGGCGACGCCGATGGTGGTGAGGAAGTCCCGGTCGGCGGTGTCGAGGGCCCCCAGCTGTGCGGCGCCATCGGTCAGGAGTGTGAAACCGCCACCGGTGAAGTCGTCGAGCAGAGCGGTGCGGCCTTGATGCGTCAGCTCGTATTGCGGAGTGAGGTGGCCGACGTCGGAGGCCCGGGTGCCGTCGGCCTTTCGCTGGAGGATGCCGTCGCCGAGTAGAGGAGGTGGAGTGGGGGGCAGTGCGTGCCGGGGGTCGGCACCTGCGGCGATCATGCGGGCGTCACGCGCCGCGGCCTCGTCCGGGTCAAGGACGCAGATGACCTCCCCCAAGGCCATGGACATACCGATCGCGTGCCGCACATGTTCGCTGCGCTCGGACGTGTAGGTGTCCAGCAGCGCTGGATCGGCAAGGCCGTGGAGAACAAGGTCGAGTTTCCAGGCCAGGTTGAGGGCGTCACGTACTCCGGAGCACATGCCCTGTCCGGCGAAGGGTGGCATCAGGTGCGCCGAATCACCGGCGAGGAGGAGCCGTTCCTCACGCCAGCGGTCGACCCAGCGGGCCTGGAAGGTATAGACGACGTGTCGTTCGATCGAGGTGTTGTCCGGCGTGCGGCCCCAGGGCTCCAGCAGGCGCCATGCCATCTGCTCGGTGCTGAGTTCGTCGACACTCTCGTGGGGAAGGCGCAGGAATTCCCAGCGGCGTCGGCCGGGGCCGCCCGAGACGATCGTCGTGGGGCGCTTCGGATCGCACAACTGCCAGTTTTTCGGAGACCATTCGGCCTGGTCGTGCGGCCGTGTGTCGACGATGAGCCAGTCGTAGAAGAAGCCGAGGTCCGTGACGGACGTCGTCATGTGGGAGCGGACGAGGCTGTTCGCACCATCGGCACCGATGACGTACCGGGCCCGGACCTGACCTGCGCCGTCCTGGCCTTTGGTGGTCAATAGGACGTGGTCGCCGGTCGGCTGCAGACCGGCGACCTCACACCCGCGGCGGACGGCGACCGTTGAGAGGTTCTCCACGGCCGCGGTGAGGATGTCCTCCACCTGGGGCTGGTTGAAGAAGTTCGCCATGGGCCAGCCGGAGATGCCGTTGCCGGACCAGTCGATGCGCACCAGGGCCTGACCTGCCGGGTTGCGCCACTCGTAGTGGTCCGGCACTGGGTCGACGACCGCGTTCACCTGCTGTCCCACCCCCGCCCCCTGAAAGATCCGGGCGATCTCGTGGTCGAAGTGCGCCGCACGCGGGAGGTGGTAGGGCTTGGGCCAGCGCTCCAAGGCGATGACGTCGTGCCCGGCCCTGCCCAGCAGCAGGGCCAGCATTTGGCCGACCGGGCCGTAGCCGACGATCGCGACGTCGTGGACCTTCGATGATGGTGTGTTCACCGCGTTACCTCGACTCGCTGTGGCTGCCGGTCATCAGCGCTGCGAGATCGTCAGGAGCGAGGAACGACGGCGGGGGTGGCGGTCCCCAGTTGAACAGGCCCTTGGCGCCCTCCAGGACCTCGGGCGTCCATCGCTGGTCGTCGACGATGCAGTCCATGTCGGAGTAGTACTCGCTGAAGTTGCCGGCCGGGTCCTTGAGGTACCAGAAGAAGTTGGATCCGGCGTGGTGGCGTCCGAGACCCCATATGTGCCGCTCGGGGTTGTCCTCCAGCATGGCCGCGGCCCCCCGGCCGACGTCGTCGATGTCATCGACCTGCCAGGAGGAGTGGTGCAGGAAGGCGACCGGCGCGGCCAGGACCAGAATGTTGTGGTGGTCGGTGGAGCAGCGCAGAAACGCGCCATGGCCCTTGATGTAGTCGGACGCCCTGAAGCCGAGCCCGTCGCGGAAGAACGCGGTCGTGGCATCGAAGTCGGTGGTGCCGATGACGGCGTGCCCGAGCTTGCGAGGCCGGACCCGGTCGGTGCGCAGGACGCCGGGCGCACGGCTGCCGGTGCGGTCGGTGCGTCCGGGTCCGTTGTAGACGGTGGCCGCGACCGCAGCTTGGGCCAGGCGGGGGGCGACTTCCAGAACGGCGCGTACGGCGGTGGCCTTGTCGTACGCGGTCAGCATGCCGCCCTCGATCACGCTGTCACTGCCGAGCCGCTTCAGACGCGAAGCCGCTTCCGCGAGGTCGTCCGGCGCGTCCACGCCGACACGGACCTCCACGAGGCGGCGGGCCGGGGCGTGGACGATACGCAACTGGCGTCCGCCGTCGCGAGTGGTGAACCAGCCGTCGCCGTCTGCGGCGAGCCCGAAGTCGGTGTAGTAGGCGGCGGTCTCGACGATGTTGGGGACCCCCATGGTGATGGAGGTCAGACGGTGTAGTGCCATGGGACTTCGCGACTCCTTCGTCTGTCGGCCCGGGTGGCTCAGACGGTGAATGTCTGACGCAGTTCGCCGATGCCCTCGATCGTGCTGACGAGTTCGTCGCCCGCGTAGAGGAATCGCTGCGGATCTCGGCCGAGGCCTACGCCGGCCGGCGTGCCGGTGAAGACAACGTCGCCGGGCAGCAGAGGCAGCACGGCGGACAGCTTGGAGATCAGGGCGGGCACGGAGAAGATCAGGTCACGCGTGCGGCCCTTTTGGACCTCCTCACCGTTGATGGCACAGCTCAGTTCCAGGTCGTCGGGATCGTCGAACTCGTCCGGCGTGACCAGCCACGGCCCGATCGGAGCGAATCCGGGAAACGACTTGCCCAGGCTGAACTGGGGTGCGGGACCGGCCAGCTGGGTGATCCGTTCCGAGATGTCCTGCCCCACCGCCAGTCCGGCGACATGGCCCCAGGCGTCCTCCTCCGGAACGGCCTCCGCACGGGGCCCGATGACCGCCACCAGCTCGACCTCCCAGTCGGTGTCACCGCCTTCGGGCAGCTTCACTTCACTGAGCGGACCGCTGATGCTGGTGACGAATTTGGTGAAGACGGGCGGCAGGCCTTCGGGCACGGCGAATCCGGACTCGGATGCGTGGTCCCGGTAGTTCAGCCCGATGGCCAGGGTCTGCCGGGGTGCAGGAGCGGGCGAGCCCAGTTCGGCCGCTTGGAACGCCCGGCCCTCAGGCAGGCGCCTGGTTGCTGCCCAGGCGCGGAACTCCTCCCATCGCTCATAGACGGCCTGCGGGTCGGCGGAAAAGTGTCCGGCACTGGCCTGTTCGACGTCGACGGCCTGACCGTCGACAATGAGGGCCAGACGGCCGGAGAGGTTGGCGATACGCACGATGTGTCTCCCGAAGGGAAGGGAAGCGGGCCCTCGGTGCCATGTCGACAAGGGGGCGCCTTGTCACTGAGCCGGCGAGGCTGCCGTCGGCGACAACGGCCCCTTGCCCACCCACCAGCAATTCATCATGATGATTACCCTTGATGTTGCAGCCCCGCATATCGAACGTCAAGAGGTTCGAGCATAATGAGCATGATGAATATGAAGGCTTGAAGGAGTCACCGTGCCCTCGACCCCCGATCACGCAGCCCAGAGCACCACCGAGACATCGGTGGATCCCGACAGGCCCAGCCGCTCCGTGTCCAGCCGTTCCGGCGACAAGCCGCGCGGCTTCGCGGGTTCCGTACAACCCGGGGCAGTTCGCAGCGAGACCTCGCTCCGAGGCGGGGGGACCGGCAGAGCCGATCGGGCCGCCGACCGGGTGGCAGAACTGATCGAAAGCGTCGGGCCGGGTTCCCGCCTGGGAACCAAGGAAGAGCTGCGAACACTGTGCTCGGTGTCCGTCGGCACGTTCAACGAAGCTCTGCGCCTGCTCCAGGCGCGCGGTCTGGTCACCGTGAAGCCCGGCCCGGGGGGTGGCATCTTCAGTGCCGAACAGTCACCGATGGTCCGGCTCGGCAACTCGGTCCTCGCCCTCGACGCCCGGCACAACGACGTCGCCGAAGCCGTCCGCATTCGCGACGCCCTTGACCCGCTCCTGATCGAAGACGCCCTCTGGCACGCCTCACCGGCCGACGTTGCCGGGCTGCGCCGGCACATCACCGCCATGGAGAAGGCCGTGACGGCCGCTGACGCGGTCGGTTTCGTCCACGCCAACTGGCGTCTGCACGCAGCCATTGCCGCAATCAGCCCGAACGCGCTGCTCAGCTCGCTCTATACCCACCTGCTGGACCTGATCGAGTCGCATACCCTGTCGGTTCTGCCTGCAAGTGACCAGCCGCTGGGCGAGTACATCGCGCACCGGCACGATCTCCATCGCGATCTGGTCGACGCCCTTGATCAGCGGGACCGCGAGAAGGCGCTCCGCATCATTCACGCGCACAACACCAGCGCGCCCCCTACCGAGCCGATGCCGACAAAGCGCTGACAGCCCAGTCAAGTAGAACGCTCCCCTCCCACAGTCACCAGTCGCCCACACCGCCTGCTCCGGGCTGAGATCCGCCCGCGGTCATCCACACGGTTGCGGCGACTCGGCACCTGACCGCGCTTCTCCCCCGGTCACGTTGTCGCGATCTGCTCCGAGCCGATGGCTGGGTCGATGAGGATCTTGGCGTGGGTCTCCGGGTCGTTCAGCGCCGTGAAAGCCTGGGGAACGCCGGCGAGACCCACCTTTCCTGTGACCAAATGCGAGGCGTCGAGGGAGCCGTCGGCCAGAGCGTGGAGGGTGTCACGGAACTCCAGCGGTGTGTATCCGACGACGAAGCGCACATCGATTTCCTTGTTGATCGCCAGAGAGGGCCGGATGGTGTCGGCCCCCATGCAGACGCCGACGACGACGACGCGCGAGTGCAGCGGCGCAGCCGCCAGGACGCCATCGAGCATTCCGGGGACACCGACGCACTCGAACACCACCGGACGCTTCGGGGTGGTCGCGCCCACCTTCTCCAAAGCGCGCCAGGTGGTCCACCAGGGCATGGGCAGCCGTGCCATCTTCTCCATGGCGTCAATGCCGTCGTTGTACTCCTCGGGCATGGTGGCTCTGAAGCCGTTACGCGCTGCCGGCGCTGTGGCCCAGGGCGACTCGACGGCGGGATCGACCACGATATCGGCGCCGCAGTTCCTCGCGAGCGCCCGCCGGCCCGCGGAGTAGTCGCTCGCGACCACCGTCGCCACGCCACGGGCTTTGAGTACGGAGATGACCGCGAGGCCGACGGGACCGCAGCCAAGGACGATCGCGGTGTCCTTGCGGGTCGTCTCGGCTCGGTTGACGGCGTGCCAGGCGACCGCCATGGGTTCGGTGAGCGCGGCCACATCGGGACGCAGGCCGTTGGGGACGGGCAGGGTGAGTGACTCCTGGACGACGACCTGTTCCGCGTAGCCGCCGGGAGCGTGGGCGGAGAGGCCGAGGCCGTCGACCTGGCGGCCGCTCCGGATCAGAGGGATGGTGACCACCGGTGTACCCGGCTTGAGCTTGTCCGAGGTCCAGGGCCCGTGCTCGGCCACCTCGCCGTAGATCTCGTGCCCCATGACGACGTCTTGGTCGGAGCGCATGTAGCGCGGATAGCCGCACAGTTCGAGCGCGTCGGCGAGGTCGTCGCCGTGGAGACGGGAGTGGAGGTCGGAGCCGCAGATTCCGCACCGCTTGACGTCGAGCAGGAGTTGTCCGGCCTTGGGCCGCGGTGTCGGCAGGTCGACCAGTTGCAGGAGACCCCGGCTGAGGCTCGTGGCCTTCATGAGGCGTCCACGGTGGTGTTGGGCTGCCGGTACGGGGATCGAGGTGCCGGCGGGGTCAGGTGGTAGGCGTCCGGTTTCCAGCGGGTTGCATGCCGTCGGTACGTGAATGTCCAGTCGGGGTAGAGGGTGGCGTTGCGGCCGTTAGCGTCGCGGTAGAACGACTGACAGCCGCCCGTTTCCCACACCGTCGCGGCCAGCTTGCGGTCGAGTTCGGCGTTGTACCGGTCATGGGTCTGCTGGTCGACTTCGACAGTGGCCGAGCCGGTGACGTCGAGGGCGCGGATGGCGTTCTTCACGTGCGCGGTCTGGGCTTCGATCATGTAGACCATCGAGCTGTGTCCCAGGCCGGAGTTGGGGCCGAGGAACATGAAGAAGTTGGGGAAGCGCGGCACGGACACTCCGAGGTAGGCACGCGGCGATCCCGCCCAGACGTCGCTCAGCAACTCACCGTCTCGTCCTCGGATCTTGTCGGCGATGGGAAGGTCGGTGACATGGAATCCGGTGGCGAAGATGATGGTGTCCACCTCGCGCTCCACCCCCGCGGCGTCGATCACGCTGCGTTCTCGGATCTCGCGCAGCGCATGTGGAACGAGCTCCACACCGGGCTTCTGCAGGGCGGGGTACCACGCGTTGGAGGGGACGATCCGCTTGCATCCCAGGGTGAAGTCCGGAGTGAGGGAGCGGCGCAGCATCGGATCCTTCACCTGACGTTCCAGGTGCTTGCGCGCGACGTTCTGGAGCAGCCCCATGAGGCGTGGGTGCTTGGCGAAGCCGAGAACGAGCAACTCCTTGGAAATGTAGGCCTTTCCGCGCTCGATCCTCTGCCGCAACGGGCGTGCACGAAATCTGGCGCGTTCGGCGTCGGGGATCGGCCTCTTGTCGTGCGGGGTGATCCAGGGGGCACTGCGCTGGAAGACGAAGAGCTTGCCGGTGCGGTCGGCGATCTCGGGCACGTACTGGATGGCGGAGGCGCCCGTGCCGATCGAGGCGACGCGTTCCCCGGTCAGATCGTGCGCATGATCCCATCGCGCCGAGTGCATGATCGTGCCCCTGAAGCGGTCGATGCCGGGCACCTCGGGAAGCTTGGGTTCGGTGAGCGGCCCCACGGCGCTGACGAGGACCTGGGTGGTCCACGTCCCCGTGTTCGTGGTCACGTGCCAGAGCTGGTCGCCCTCGTCCCAGCGGGCTTCCTCGACCTCGACTCCGGTGCGCAGATGAGGGCGGAGCCCGAAGCGGTCCAGACAGCGCCGGAGGTAGTCCTGGATCTCCGGTTGGGGTGAGTAGGTGGAAGTCCAGTCGGGATTGGGGGCGAAGGAAAAGGAGTAGAGGTGGGACGGGACGTCGCAGCGGCATCCGGGATAGGTGTTCGAACGCCATACGCCGCCGACGTCGGATCCACGTTCGAGGATGCGGAAGTCGGTGAACTTGGATTCCCGCAACGCGTGTCCCAGGGAAATGCCGGAGAATCCGGCTCCCACAATGAGGACTTGGGCATGTGATGCCACGGAGGTCTCTACTTTCTGGTTCGTCGTGCCGATACCGATGCGGCGGCGCCCACCGTGGCGAGGGGCCGCGATGGGCTCCCTCGCTCACGGGCAGGGCGCTGAGGGTCAGACCGGCTGCTCCAGTCGGCGCATCTCCCGGTCAACGGCCTCCTGGTGTGCCGCGGCGTCCTCGCGGGCCCGCTGTGGGCTCCACCGGCCCTTCATGGCGAAGACGAACGGCAGGAAAAGGACCTGTCCGCCCATGCACACGAACCACCAGTCACGCCACTGGGAGGGCCCCTCCTTCGACGCCTTCGACACCTCGGAGCCGTACGCCTTGAGCACTTCCATCTGCGGCTGCGCCTTCTGGACGAGAGCCAGGTCGGCCGGCCCGACTTCCTCGACGGCTCGCGCCTGCAGCTCGGGCGGGATCTGGCCCGGCGGGTGTTCGGCGAGTTCGGCGAACAGCTGGGGATGAGCATGTACGACGGCCAGAGCGGGACCGGCCTCGGCCTGCGCGATCTGGACCTCGTGGCCGTGCTCGGCGATCGGGGTCACCGAGGTCACCGCGACCGGCAGGAAGGCTGCGGAAACGGCGACCACCACACGCAGGATCCACCCCCACACGGCCAAACCCGTCGCTGTGGCCGCTGGGTTGTGCCGCTCGACGGTCTCGGTGAAGGCGGCCATCCACGGTGCGTAGGTGAGCCCGCTGAAAAGGCCCATGGCGACGAAGAGCCAGGCGAACGTGTAGTACCCCGTCTCCGGCCGGGTGGCCAGCGAGGCGAAGACGGCCGTGCATGCCACCGAGCCGACGCCGCCCACGATCATGAAGGGCTTGCGCACCTTCAGCCGGTCGGACGACACGCCTGCCGCGATCAGGGCGAGAGCACTGGCCGCCCAGTACCAGTTGCCGAGGGCGTTCCCGCGCTGTTCGCTGTAGCCGTAAACGGCCGAGTAGTAGATCACGAGGTTGCCGACGGCGGCGTAATAGAACAGCAGGTAGACGCTGATGGCGAAGGCCGGACCCAGAATGCCGGGGCGCAGCATCTGCCTCCAGTGACCGGAGGTTGACACTTCGGGGGCCGTACCCCGTGCCCGGGCCTCGATCAGGGCACGGTCGTGCAGGCTCACCATGACCTGGTCGCGCAGACGCGGGGAGAGCTCCCGCAGACCGAAAAGGGCGACGACGAAGACCACGAGAGCGGCCACCCCTGCATAGCGCAGTTCGTCCTGCCAGGTGGCGGTGTCCAGGGTCGCGCTGGTCACTGTGGTCACGACGAGGCTGCCGACGATGGGTCCCATCGTCCACGAGCCCATGGCGGTGGCACGACCGAGCTGAGGCGAGAAGTCGCGTATGAGCGCGGGCGTCGCGACGAGGACGATGCCCTCGATGAAGTACAGGGCGCAGAACAGCACCAGGTACGTCGTCTTGTCCGGTGCGTTCGGGAGGAACAGGACGAGGACGGCTGCCAGCAGCACGCCGTAGACGACAAGATTGGCCCGGCCCCACCGATCGGCGAGGCCCGCCACCAGGGAGGCGAAGGCGCCGACGGCGTTGCCCACGACCGACAGCATGATGAAGTAGCCGAATGTCATGTCGTAGTGGGCCATGATCGAGGTGGCCACGGCGTACTGGATGTAGAGCAGGTAGTACAGCACCACGGTCGTGACGACGACGATCCCGAGATACGTGTAGCGGCGTGCCGGTCGGGGATAGCTGCCCAGCTCTCGGTGCCAGAGCGCGGCGACCACGCCCGGCGTAGGGACATCCAGGGCGGAGGATGGGACGGACACGCGGCGACTCCTGTGGGTAGAGATGTGCCGGGCTGCGCAGCGGCCCGGGTAGCCCGGGTGCGGCTTCACCGCTGGCCCCCAGATGGAGGGGCGCGGCGCAGGGGTGCGCTGGGAGAGCGGTGCGGCAAGCAGTATGTGAGCGGATCCGACAGCCGCACAAGAGTCAGGAACGCGAGAGTTCCAGATTCATTTCCCGGTTCCGCACCGGGCTGGTGACTAGGGTCTGAGCGGCGGACCGGCCACGGAAGCAGGACGGGTTCGCGTCCGGGAAGGGGAACGGGTTGAGCGGGAATGCGGCGGGCGAACGCACACGGGGCGAGACATACGGAGGACGGTCCCGCGAGGCACGCGTGGCCGAACGGCGTGAGCGCCTGATCCAGGCGGGCCTCGAGCTCTTCGCCGCGAACGCGTTCGACGATGTCACCGTTGCCGATGTCTGTGCGCGCGCGAAGGTGTCGAAGCGCTATTTCTACGAACACTTCACGGACCGCGAGAGCCTGCTGCTCGCGGTGCACCGTCAGCAGAACGAATGGCTGCTCGCCGGCGTGGCCGCGGCGGTGCCGCAGGAGCCCGCCGACCTCGACGCGCTGCTACGGCCCATGATGACGGCGCTGGTGCACCTCCTCGCCGATCACCCGGACTCGGCACGGGTCATCTACATCAACGCCCCTCGCATGGAACTCCGGCGCCGGGGGCTGCTGCGCAAGGACGCCGAACTCTTCGGCCGCCTCATCCAGGACACCGCGCCCGGGCCCGCCGATCACCTGCGCCGCGAGCGCGTCCTGCTCGGCCTGGTGGCCGGAGTGACGGAGGTGGTGATCGACTGGCTGGAGCAGGGCATGGCCGACGACGCCGAGGTCCTGGCCGATCACCTCACCGCTTTCGCCCTTGCGCTCCTGGGCGACCACCGGCCGGCGAACACACCTCCACCACAAGAGCCCTAGAACCGTTCGCGACCGAGACGCCTCTGGCCGCCTGCAACTCAGCGATACCGAGCGGCCGCGGCCACCAGGACGTCGTTGGCCTGCGGTTCACCGATGGTGATCCGTACGCCGTCCTGGCCGTAGGGCCGCACCATCACTCCGGCCTCACGGCAGTGCTCGGCGAAAGCAGTGGTCTGTTCGCCGAGGCGCAGCCAGAGGAAGTTGGCCTGACTCTCGGGCACGGTCCAGCCCTGTCGCAGCAGCGCCTCGCGTACGCGTACCCGTTCGCTGACGAGGTCGGCGACGCGTTCCATCAGTTCGGCCTGCCGGTCGAGGGAGGCGAGCGCGGCGCACTGCGCCGCGGTGGAGACTCCGAAGGGTACGGCGGTTTTGCGCAGCGCCTCGGCCACCGGTGCGTGGGCGACGGCATAGCCGATCCGCAGCCCGGCCAGACCGTAGGCCTTGGAGAAGGTTCGCAGGACGACGACGTTCGGCCGGTTCCGGTACAGCTCCACGCCGTCGGCGCAGTGGGGGTCGGTATTGAACTCCACGTACGCCTCGTCCAGGACGATCAGCACGTCGACCGGCACACCGTCGAGGAACCGCGCCAGTTCGTCCCGCCGAAGGGCCCTTCCGGTGGGGTTGTTGGGCGTGCACACGAACACCAGGCGGGTCCGGTCGGTGATCGCCTGTGCCATCGCGTCGAGGTCGTGTGTCTCGTCCCCGGTGAGCGGCACCTCCACAGGGGTGGCACCGAACAGGCGCGTGACGATGGGATAGGACTCGAAGGACCTCCAGGCATAGACGACTTCGTCGCCCGGGTCGACGGCTGTTTGCATCAGTTGCTGCAGCAGCCCGCTCGAACCCGTACCCAGAGCGACGTGCGCTGCGGGAACCGTGAGCTGCTCCGCCAGTCGGTCCGTCAGCTCGGTGCCATGCGGGTCCGGGTAGCGGTGCATGTGCCCGGCGGCAAGGGTGACGGCCTCCAGCACGCCGGCGAGCGGAGGGTAGGGATTCTCATTGGAGGACAGCTTCCAGCCGGAGGCGGCCGCCTTGCCGGGAACATAGACCGGCACAGCGTCCAGCGCGGTTCGCAGTCGCGGTGATGAGCCTTTGCCGGCGTGGGCCATTGCCATGTCCTTGCTTGTTGTCCTCATGGTGCGTATGTGCACGGGCCACTTGTCGGCAGCCTCAGATGTTGTCCGCCGCTCAGCGAACGCGTTCCCCGGCGATCCAGACTCCATCGATGGCGCGCGTCGCGGTGATGTCGGCGGTCGGGTCCGCCCTGACCAGAACCAGGTCGGCGCGGCGGCCCGGTTCGATCGCGCCACGGTCGTCGAGTCCGAAGGTGCGCGCGGTGAGCGTCGTGGCCCCGCGCAGTGCCTCGACGGGCGTCAGTCCGGCCTCGACCATGAGCTCCAGCTCGGCATGGAAGGAGGTGCCGTGCCGGGGGGCGAAGGGGACGCCGGGTGCCGAGTTCGCGTCGGTGCCGACCAGGAGGCGGATGCCGGCCTCATGGAACTTGGTCACCGTGTCGCGGGCGTACTCGTACTTGAGCCCTGCCCCTGCCCGGGCGCCTGCGATGCCCTTCATCATCGTCAAGGTGGGCGAGGACACCATCCCGGCGTCCCGCATGCGCACCACGGTGTCGTCGTCGAGGACGGCGTCGAGGGGTGCGTGGGTACTGATGTCGACGCCGGCCTCGACCGCGACCCGGAAAGCGCCGGTGGTGATCGAGTGCGCCACGACGAGGAGACCGCGCTCGTGCGCCGCTTCGACGACGGCGTTCACGGTCGTCTGGTCCATGCCTTCCGGCGGCGCGGCCTCCGTGACGATCTTGATGTAGTCGGCGCCGTCGGCGATCCGCCGCTCGACGAAGGCGTGCGCCTCCTGCGGGGTCGTGACGATGCCGTCAGCGGGGAAGCCAGGCATCTTCGCGTGGTTGCCGCCCGGGCCGACCGCGGGCGTCGTCGCGCTACGGATCTGTGCGACGCCTGCCTGCGCACGCATCTCGGTGACGAACGGGAGCGGCCAGGTCGCCATGTCCAGGCCGGTGGTGACACCCGACCGGGCCAGGTTCGCCAAATCGTCCCGCCCCAGCGTGTGCACGTGCGAGTCGATCAGGCCGGGGAGGAGGAACTTGCCCGCGCCGGCCACCACCACGTCAGGGATTCCGTCGGCGACGATCTCCCCGCCGTCGACGAACACCCGCCGCGGCGCCGTCAGGCCGTCACCCCTGAACACGCGGACATCGTCGATCGCGGTTATGGCCGCCATCAGGACCTCCTTGATATACCTTTCCTGAAAGGTATCACGAAAGCATTGTTGGTTATGATCGGACCATGACCGGTGACAGTGAGCTGGAGCTGAGCGGCGAACGTCTGACGCTCGTGCTCTCCCAACACGTCGTTCGCCTGCAGGGCCTGCTCGAGCGCGCCATCGCCCCAGCGCTTGCGGCACAGGACTTCACGACCGCGGAACTGGACGTGCTCGGCGCGCTGCGTTCCGCCGGTGAGCCCTACCAGCTTCGACCCAAGGAATTGGTCACGCGCCTGCTGCTGACCACCGGCGGGCTGAGCAACGTCCTACGCCGGCTGGAGGCCCGCGACCTCGTGTCGCGCGTGCCCAACCCCCATGACGGGCGAAGCCACAACGTGCGCCTCACGCCCGGGGGTGTCACCGCCGCGCACGCCGTCACCACCGCGGCGGCCGCCGCGCTTCACGGCGCTCTGTCCGACGTACCGACCGCGGCCCTCAGCAACGCGCTCACCCAGCTGCGGACGATTCTCGGCGCCCTCGGCGACACACCGCACGCCCCCGTTGCGGCGCAGCACCCCCGGCAGGGCGCGTAGCCGCATTCCCCGCAGCGTCGAGAGAGCCGATCAGGCGGTGGGCACGCTCTGAGCGACCCGCTGGAGCCCCTCGATCCACGACTCGACCTGAGCCGCCGACGCGGATCCGGGCAGCCCGGTCATCCGCAGCGCCATCTGGGGCAGATCGGCCTTCGTGGGGAGGAGGACGACGATCGAAGCAAGGTCGTAGCTCTCCCCCGGCACCAAGTCGGGACAGAAGAGCTCCGCCAGCTTCGCTGTCGCCTGCTGGACCACGCGCTCCTGACGCGGCAGACGGTCGGACTTCTCGAACGCGGACAGCGCCGCCCGATGGCTCTCCAGCAGGAGCGGCTCTGTCGCAAGGAGGGAGTAGCCGCACGCGCGGACCTTGTTGAGCAAGGCTCTGTGGAGATCCCGCATCTCGCCGTCGTCGTCAGGGGCGCGACGCAGCCACGCGTCCACCTCGGCCGAGGTCGCGTGCGTCATGAAGACGGCTCCCATCGGCGGAATGACGGGCTGCCGGTGTCCGAGCGGGGGCGAGTCGTCGGCGACGCCCTGGTTGGTGGCCAGTACCTGGACCGCGTCGTCGCGGATATTGGCCAGCACGCTGCAGGTGACCGAGAACTCGGTGCTGAGCTCCTCGACCTGGGCTCTGATCGTCTCGGCGACGTGGGCCGCCTGGATGAGCTCCGGGTCGGGCGCGGCGACGAAGGATCCGGGTGAGAAGCGCCCGTAGCCGCCCTGGAAGAACAGCAGCGGCAGCGTCGACCGTTCGACAGCGAGACCGTGCACCCGGCCCAGGACGATGAAGTGGTCCCCCGCCTCGCGGACCTCCTCGAAGGTGCACTCGACCCACGACACCGCCCCGTCAAGGACGGGCGAGCCCAACGGGCCCGGGCGCCAGCCCACTCCGTCGAACTTCCCTTCTTGGCTGGTCGCGATCTGCCGACACAGTGGCTCCTGGTCGGAGGCCAGGACGTTGACACAGAATGCCGGGGCTGTCCGAAGTCGATCGAAGCTGCGCGAGTCGGCAGCCGGGAAGAAGGCGATCAGCGGCGGATCGAGAGAGACCGACGAGAAGGTCCCGACGACCATGCCGTCCGGCGCCCCGCCGTCCGCCACCGTCGTGACGACGGCCACCCCGGTCGGATAGTGGCCCAAGGTCTCACGGAAGAGGGCGGCGTCTACGGGCCCGGACATGGCTTCTCCATCTGCTTTTCGAAGGCGCGGAACTCTCTGCGGACGAACTGTTCGAAAGACGTGGGTCGCCGGCCGAGCAGCCACGTGAGCACGTTGGGGTTCCCGATGAAATCGTGGCTGCTGTAGCGGGCGCTGATCGCGCGCAACACCTCAGCCTGGTAGGGGACATCCTCAAGGGACAGCACGCCGAGGGACGCCTTGAGGAAGTCCATCGCGTCGATCTCCTCTGCGGTGACCTCACGGCCCGTCACCTCGGAGACGACACGGGCGAGGTCGTGGGCCGTGAAACGGCCGGGTGCGACGAGCTCGTACGTGGCGCCCGCATGTCTGCGAGGGTCGGCCAGCACGGCCGCCGCCACCTCCGTCACGTCGTCGACGTCGACCATCGACTGGCGGCGGTCGAGCGACCACGACAACCGGAAGACGCCGTCCTGGAAGGCGGGGAGCAGCCGGTGCCGCAGCATGTAGTTGGCCGGCTGGAGGATGGTGAACTCCAGGCCGGACGACACCAGGTGCTCCTCGATGTCCCGCTTGATCTCGTGCTGGATCAGGTCCGTGGTGATGGCGTGCAGCACCGAGCTGAACACGAAGTGCGTCACGCCCGCCCGTTTCGCGAGGTCTACGGCGGCGAACCCCGTCGCCCGCTCATCGGGATGCAGGGCGGGCCCGACGTAGTACACCCTCTCCACGCCGCGCATGGCGCGGGCCAGCACCTCCGGATCGGCGAGATCTCCGACGAGGACGTCGGTCACGCCCGCGGCGCGCAGTGCTCGCGCGGACGTGTCGGAGCGGACGCAGGCGCGCAGTTCGGCTCCTGCCGCCACCAGCCGTGGGACGAGACGCTTTCCTTGGTTGCCGTGTGCGGCGGTCACGAGGATCACAGGTGCACTCACTTCTACTTCTTGGTGATGGCCTTCAGGAACGTGATGTCGCCCTTCGCGGCGAACTGGTGCAGGCCGATCGCGTTCATGTCGGGCTGGTGTTCGCGCTGCGGCTCGGGCACCGAGGGGTTGCCGGTCCAGGACAGCAGTCGGCAGACGCGCCGCCTGATGCGCCAGCCTTCGTCGGTGCGGACCAGCTCGTCGTCGTAGTAGCCGGTGCCCGTCCAGGTCGGTCCACCTTCGGCCGCCTCGCGCACGAGCAGCCAGTTCCCGTAGCTGAAGGCGTGCGCCGTGTCACCGTCGACGTCGACCAGCTGACCCATCATCGTGTGGACGTGGCTGTCCAGGCTGTCGTGGAACGCGGCAAAAGAGGCCTTGAACTCGGCGCGGCCGATCCAGGCGGCTCCGGCAGGACCGAAGACAGCTTCCACGTCTTCGGTGAAGACACGATCGAACAGGTCCCACTGCCGCGCATCGAGCGCGAAGGCGTACATGTTCAGCGCCTCGATGATGGCGGCCTTGTCTTCGTTGATCATGCGTGTGTCCTCTTCTTGTGGGATGTCGGAAGCCAGGGCGACCGACGCGGTCGGTCCAGACAGAGGGCCTATGACGCGTGCGGCGTGCTCGCGCGTCAGTCGTGGCCGAGCGGGTGAAGCCGCTGACGTGGGGTGATCACCGAGGCTTCGGGCGCGCAGGAGACGAAGAATTGGCTGCCGGGCAGATCGAACATGGTTGAGCTCCTCGTCCTGGAAGTCGCCCTATGCCGCAGAAGCCGTCGAGTAGCGGCGGATCCCCGCGGCCGACCGTGTGCCTGTCGTCGTGAGGGTGAAGCAGCCGTCGGACTCCCGCCGTTCAAGCGGCTCGGCGCGGTCGGACGGACTGGCGGCCTGAGAACCATCATTGAGAGCTGCCACATTTTCTGTCAACACTTTGGACGAGGGTAATGATCGGTCGCTTCCGTCAAGCGCGCCCGACGGCAGGCGTCAGCACCGACGACCCCACTCTTCTCGAGGCATAGGTGCACTTGCGCGGCCTATATTGGGAAGCGTCATCACGGGCACGCTGGTGCGCGACAGGGCGGCGACGAGGTTTCGCGCTCTAAATGTTGACACTTTGCGAGCATCGCTCTTACGGTGCGTCGCAGGCACCGTGGCTTCCGCCCTGCTGCCTCACGCGCATCCGGCGATCTCGGCCGGCGCGCATCCCCGACGGACAGCCCCGCCAGAATCGAGTTCACGCCCGTGCCGATCGATATCACCCGGCTTTCTCAGACCCAGCCCTTCCAGCCAGCCGGCCACCACGGCGTCGGCCCCGTCCAGCTCTTCGGCGGCGAGGACTACGACGGCGCCGTGACGGCGGTCCTGTCCCACTACCTCCCCGGCGGTCGCGCCGACATGTCCCCCGTCCCCGCGGAGACGCTGTACATCGTCCTGACCGGAACGCTCACGGTCGATGCCGAGGGCGACACCCACGATCTGCACCCGTTGGACGCGGTGCGGCTCACGGCCTCGACGCCGCGCAGCGTCGAGAACCGTACGAAACTGCCCGCGAGCATGCTGGTGATCCGGCCCAACCCCACGGCCGCGTCGGCGAACGGAACTGCTGGGACCCGGTCATGAACGGGCCTCTGGACGGACTGCTCGTCGTCGACCTGTCCCGTGCGCTCGCCGGACCCCAGGCAGCGATGATGCTCGGGGACCTCGGTGCACGTGTCATCAAGGTCGAGAGTCCTTCCGGGGACGACAGCAGGTCGTGGGGACCTCCGTTCGTGGACACCGACGACGGCTCCACGGAATCGACGTACTTCATGTCCTGCAACAGGAACAAGGAGTCGATCACGCTCGATCTGAAGCGTGCCGAGGATGCGCAGGTACTGGCCGGGCTGATTCAGCGGGCGGACGTGCTGCTGGAGAACTTCAAGCCCGGGGGGATGCGTCGCCTCGGATTCGGCGGCGAACGGCTCATGGAACTCAACGCGCGTCTGGTCCTGCTGTCGATCAGCGGGTTCGGACACGACGGCCCCGAGGCCGATCGCGCCGGGTACGACCAGATCGCACAGGGCGAGGCGGGACTGATGTCACTCACCGGGCCGGACGCGGACCACCCCCAGCGCATCGGAGTGCCGATCGCCGACATGCTGGCCGGCATGAACGGCGCGTTCGGCGTGCTCGCCGCGCTCAGGGAACGCGATCGCACCGGGCGGGGACAGATCGTGCGCACCTCGCTGCTCGCCTCGGTCGTCGCGGCCCACGCCTTTCAGGGAACGCGTTGGACCGTGGGCGGCGAGGTGGGCTCCGCTCAGGGCAACCACCACCCGACCATCGCGCCCTACGGCCTGTTCAGGTGTGCGGGCGGCAGCGTACAGATCGCCTGCGGGAACGACGCCATGTGGCAGCGCCTCTGTGAGGCCTTCGGCATCCGCGCCGATGACCCCCATCATGCCACGAACCGTGACCGGGTCGCCCATCGTGACAGCGTCACCGAACTCCTGGAAGGCGTGTTCGCCGAACTGGGTCCGGATGAGCTGCTGCTGCGGCTCTCCGATGCCGGAGTCCCGGCCGGCCGAGTGCGCTCCCTCGACGAGGTCTACGAGTGGGAGCAGACCCGCTCGCAACGGCTCCTCATCGACGTCGAGCATCAGAGCGTCGGAAAGGTGACCCTGCCGGGCTCGGCCCTGCGGATGTTCGCCGTCGATGCCGCGGGATCCGAGACCGAGACGACTCGCCTCGACCACCGCCCACCACCTGTCCTCGGCGCCGACGCCGACACCGTACGGGAGTGGCTCGAGAGCCTGCCGGTCCTGAAGGACAAGCCCGCTGCGGATTCGGCAGCACTGAACAGCCCTACGCCGCAGGGCGCGTGACCGCGCTCCTTCATGTCCTTTCCCCGCAACAAGCCCCATGAACGACGAACGACAAAGGAGTTGACGTCGATGAGTGCGTCTTCCGGCACGCCCGACAGGCTCGCATCGATCCTCGACAAGGTCCGAGCGCTCGGCCCGACTTTGCGCGAACGCGCCGTGGACGCGGAACGCGCCGGGCGCCACTCGGACGAGACCATCGCCGAGCTCGATGCCACCGGGGCCTTCGCCATCGGCAGCCCGGCCGAGTACGGCGGCCACGAACTCACCGTGCGCCAGCAGCTCGACGTGGTGTCCGAGGTGGCCAAGTGGGACGGCTCGGCCGGATGGATCGTGTGGGTCGGTGCCTCCACGAACTGGATCCCCGCGGGTTCGGGCGCGCGCGTCGTCAAGGAGGTCTACGCGCCGGAATGGGTCGGCCCCCGCGTCGCCGCATCCAGTCACTTCCCGGCCTCACGGGGACGCGCGAGGCGGACCGACGGCGGCTGGATCATATCCGGCGGCCCCTGGACGTTCGGGAGCGACTCTCTCTGGGCTCCCTACACCAACCTCGGCTGTATCGCCCACGACAGTGACGGCTCGTACCTGGTGGGCGTCCAGGTTCCGCGCGACGAACTCCGCTTCCTCGATGACTGGCAGGTCGCCGGCATGCGGGGCACGGGCAGTGTCTCCTCGACGCTGGTGCAAGAAGAACTCTTCGTACCCGAGCACCGCGTAGTCGACTTCCGCGACGTCACCGGCGGAACCCTCGACAACGGTCTCGCGGGGTCCCTGTGGAAGGCACCCACTCTGGGCTGGGCATTCAGCCTCATGGCCGGCATGTCGATCGGCATCGCCCAGGGCGCGCTGGAGCGATTCCTCGATCGCTCCGCCGGGCGGCCCGTGCGCGGCACCACGTACAAGAACCAGCTGGACGCGCCCATGACGCACCTGATGCTCGCCGAAGTCCATTCCAAGATCCAGTCGGCTACGGCCATCACCCGTGCCAACGCGGAGGAGACCGACCGGCTCGGGGCGCTCGCCGCCGCCGGCACCCCGGCCGACGGCGCGTACATGCAGCGCTTCAGCGCCCGCGTCCTCGTCGAGACGGCCTACGCCGCCAAGTGGTGTGCGGAGGCGATCGAGTTGCTCCAGAGGAACTCCGGCTCGACCGCGATCATGGAGAGCGAACCCATCCAGCGAGCGTGGCGCGACGCACGGGTCATCACCCTGCACGGCGCTCTCAACCTCGAAGCCCTCTCCGAGAACTACGGACGGCTGATGGCCGGATCCCAGCCGCACAAGTTCGCGGGGATCACCACCTTGGACCGCTTCGCCCCGCCCGCCCCTGGCAAGAGCTCCTGAGTCCCCTGGTCCAGGCATCGACGGGCCTCGCCACCGGCGACACCCCTCTCCCGTGCCACCCATGACGTTCGCAGAAAGGGAAGCCGGACGATGAGCAGCACACGCTCGCACGACGCCACCGACGCGCATGGCGAGATCCGAGCCGCAGTCGTGGACGCGCCGGGCGCCTCACCGCGAGTGAGCTCGGTGACCCTGCCGCCGCGCACCCCCGGCAGCACACTCATGGCGGTCGTCGCCGCGCCGGTGAACCCCTTGGACCTGGTCATCGCGTCGGGGACGTTCCATTCCGCGCGTCACGAAGCCCCGTACGTGCCGGGCAGCGAGTGCGTGGGGGTCGTACTCGCCTCCGACCGGTACCAGCCGGGCTCCTGGGTCTACGCCGAGTGCCACGCCTCACCCGACACTCCCGGCTCCCTCGCCACCCAGGTACTCGTCGACGACAAGAATGTGCTGGCGCTGCCCGAGGGAATCGATCCGGTCCAGGCCGCGGCCGTCGGAAACTCCGGCACCGCGGCGTTCATGCCGCTGGTCGAGGAGGCCGGGCTCCGCTCCGGGGAGACCGTACTGGTACTGGGCGCCACGGGAGCGGTCGGACAGCTCGCGATTCAGGTGGCGCATCGGCGCGGAGCGGGCCGGGTCGTCGGCGTCGCGCGTGACCGCAGTGCGCTGGAAAGTCTGCCGGCGCTCGGCGCCGACGCGATCGTCGATCTGCGCGCGGAGGAGAGTGCCGAGGCTCTGGCGGAGCGGTTGCGGGCGGCGGCGGGCCCGGTGGATGTCGTCCTCGACGGCGTCTACGGGATGCCGCTGGAAGCGGCGTTGCAGGTGTGCGCGCCACGGGCGCGGATCGTCAACGTCGGCAATCCGGCCGGCGCGACCGCGCTCCTACCCGCCGGGCTGCTGCGCGGAAAGCAGCTCACCCTCTCCGGCTTCGCCGGTCTGCACACCCCGCTGCGGGCCAAGGAGGCGGCGCTCACCTGGCTGTGGACCTCCCTCGGACGCGGCGAACTGCGGGTCGACGTGCGCACCTTCCCTCTCGACGACCTGCCGTCGGCGTGGCAGGCGCAGGCGGTCTCGCCCCATGCCAAATGCGTTGTCGTGCCTCAGGACAGCGGCCTCCACAAACACACCGGCACCACCCGGACCCCACGAGATCGGAGCACACATCCGTGACGCACCGCACCCAGACCCGCACCCGGGAGACGCACGCATGACGACGCCACCTGCGCCGCACGCCGACGGCGCGCTACGGCCGGCCGTCGACTGCATAGTCGTCGGTGGCGGGCCCGTCGGTCTGCTGACCGCTGTCTTCCTCGGCCAGGCCGGGTTGCAGGTCAGCGTCGTGGAACGCTGGCCCGAGCGCTATGAGCTGCCGCGGGCGTGCACCATCGACCACGAGGCGCTGCGCATCCTTCAGGCCGCGGGGCTCATGGCGGACCATGCCGACCTGTTCGAGCCTTCCCAAGGTGAGCGGGGCGGATACGAGTTCCGTAACGGTGCGGGCGAACTGCTCCAGGCCATCGACTGGAACAGGCGTGCCGAGTCGGGGTGGGCCAACACGAACGGTTTCCACCAACCCGAACTCGAAGCGGCCCTCGAAGAGCTGGCTCACGCCACCCCCGGCGTCACCGTCCACCGCGGATGGACCTTCCAATCCCTGGAGCAGGACGACTGCAACGAACAGGTCTTCGTCCAGGTGACGTCCACGGAGCGGCCCGGCGAAATCGTACGCGTCCGCGCTCGCTGGCTGATCGGCGCCGACGGGGCCAACAGCGCCGTCCGCTCCGAGCTCGGCATCGGCGTCGACGACTCGGGGTTCGAGGCCGACTGGCTGGTGGTGGACTACCAGCCGCTGGCCGAGGAATCGTGGAGTGCCTTCGTCACCCAGTACTGCGACCCGGCGCAGCCCGCGACCGCGGTCAACAGCGGCCCTGGGCGGCGACGGTTCGAGTTCATGCGCCGCGCGGACATGAGCGTGGAGGAACTGGGACGGGAGAGCACCGCCTGGCGGCTGATGGAGCCCTGGGGTGTGACGCCGGAGACCGCCCGGCTCGAACGGCAAGCCGTGTACACGTTCCGAGGCCGGTGGGCGCGCACATGGCGCAAGCAGAACGTGTTCCTCGCCGGGGACGCGGCCCATCTCATGCCGCCCTTCCTCGGCCAAGGGCTCTGCGCGGGACTGCGGGACGCGAGAGCGCTGTCGTGGCGTCTCTGCATGGTTCATCACGGCCTCGCAGCACCGGGCGTCCTCGACACGTACGGCCCTGAGCGCACGGGTCACGTGAGGAAGATCATCGACGAGGCGGTGGCCGCAGGGCGGGTCATCTGTGAACTCGACGTCGACCGGGCCGCCGCCAGGGACGCCGAGATGAGAAGACGCTCGTTCGACCCTGATACCGCCACGCGGGAGCCCCCGCACCCTCGTCTGGGCAAGCCGTCGTTGACCGTCGACGGCGCCGGCACCGAGGGGCGCCTGGCGCCTCAGGGGCGTGTACGACTCGCCGACCGAATCGGACTTTTCGACGATGTCGTCGGCGGCGAATGGCAGCTGATCAGCCGGGTCACGGACCCCACGGAAGCCCTCGATGACGAGGACGCATCCTGGTTCTGGCAGATCGGAGGCGTGGTCGCCGACGTGTCGGGCGTACGCGTGATCGACGACCTCGACGGCACCTACAAGCGCTGGTTCGCCGAGAACGAATGCGAGGCGTTCCTGGCCCGCCCTGACTTCTACGTGTTCGCGGCCGGCCGGCACCGCGACATACCGCGCTTCGTCCACCTCCTGCGACAGGCGCTCGGATCGCCCGTCCGCTAGCGGGCGACCGCAAACACGACTCGGCTCGCCCGTGCGAGGCGGGGTTCTTCCACGACGAATCAAGGAGGATTCACATGACAGCGGAAAGACCCGCCCCGGAGGCCGAGACGACCACGGAGCCGCCCGACGAGTCGAGGTCGGGGTGGCGTACGGCGATGGCGTCCACGCTCGGTCTCGCGTGCGGTCCCAGCGTCCTGGCGGTCACCACGTTCGGCGCGTTCATCGCGCCGCTGCACCGCGAGTTCGGGTGGAGCGTGTCCGCCATCGGCCTGGCCTCCTCGATCCTCAGCATCACACTGGTGCTCCTCTCACCCGTGCAGGGTTTACTGGTCGACCGGTTCGGCGGTCGCCGGGTGATCCTGTGCAGCTCGCCGTTCTTCGCGCTGTCCCTGATGGCGATGGCTCTGCTGCCCGACAGCCTGCCTGTCTTCTATCTGGGCTGGGTGCTGATCCCACTCTGCGGTCTGGGCCTGTGGCCGGTGTCGTACCTGCGGCTCACCGCGGGCTGGTTCGAGCGCAGGCTCGGCCTCGCGCTGGGCGTCGCCAACTCCGGCATCGGCGTCGGCACGGTGCTGGCCCCGATCCTGACCACGGTGCTGATCGGGACGTGGGGGTGGCGAGCGGGATACGTCGGGCTGGGAGTGGTCGCGCTCATCGCGTTCCCGGTGGCGTACTTCCTGCTCGCCGAACCCCGTGCGCGCACCGCCGGGCGGCCGGTCAGCGGCGACACGCTCCGCACCGCGGCCGGAACAAGGCCGTTCTGGCTCGTCCTTGCCGCTTTCGTCCTCCTCGGTACCGTCGGCTCCGCGGTCCTCGTCCATCAGATCTCGCTGCTGCTGGACGCCGGGATCCCCGCGCGCATCGCGAACCTGGTGCCGGTCGCGCTCGGTGTCGCGCTCATCGTGGCGCGGCTCGTGACCGGGTGGCTCCTGGACCGCTTCACGGTGTCGCAGGTCATGGCGGTGTATCTCGTCGGTGGCATCGCCTCTGTGCTGCTGTTCGCGGCGGGACCGAACGTACCGATGGCGCTTCTCGCGGCGGCTCTCGCGGGACTGCTGATCGGCGCCGAGTTCGACGTCCTCAGCTACCTGATCCCCCGCTACTTCGGGCGCCGGGCCTTCGGCAAGATCTACGGTGTCGCGTTCTCGATGTTCCAGATCGGCGGGGCCGCCGCGACCACGCTGGTGAGCGTGAGCCGCGACACCTACGGCTCGTACACGCCGGCGATGCTTCTGCTGGCCGTCGCCTGCGCGGTCTGCGCCGTGTTGTTCCTGTGCCTCGGCCCGTACCGGTACGACGCAGGCTCTCAGGGAAAGCTGCCTGAGCCGCCCCCCGGGCACACGCCGCCTCTGGTCATGGTCGGGGACCACCCCACGAAGAAAGGCATGGACCTTCATGACGGCGACACCACATCGGCATGACGCGCAACACCCGCCTCCGCACGGTGAACTCCCGGCGGCACACCGGCCCCGTCCGGGCGGTTCCTTCGACGCGACGGCGATCACCTTCGCGGCGATGGGCCTCTTCGACGGCCTGACCGGCGATCAGCGCGCGCGGGTGCTGCTTCCTCACGAGGACTCCGGCCGAACGCACTGGAACTTCCTGCCCGAATCCGGTCGGTGCGGTCTACCGCTGAGTGAACTCGACCGCCATCAAGAGGGACTGGCGCACCGCCTGATCGCCGAGTCGATGTCGATCCCCGCCTACGCCCGCGTGGTCCAGGTGATGTCGAACGAGCACGTGCTCCGCGAACTGAACCTGCCCGTCTTCGGTCACGTCGCGGCCACCTTCCGGGACGCACGCGGCTACTTCCTCACGTTCTTCGGTCAGCCGCAGCCCGACACCACGTGGGGCTGGCGGCTGGTGGGTCACCACCTGTCGGTCAACGTCACCGTCGTCGACGGCGACCTGGTCAGCGCCACGCCGTTCCTGCTCGGTGCCGAGCCCGCCCGGTTCGGCCCCTTCCGCATCCTCGGCGAGGAGGAGGACGCCGCCTTCGTCCTCCTGGAAGGCCTCACCGGCACGCAGAAGGAACGGACGGTCATCAACTCCCGGCCGCCGGCGGACTTCGTCACCCGCACCGTCTCCACCATCGGCGACGTCGAGTACCCCGCCTACCACGGTGTCGGTCGCCGCGACGCGATGATCACCGACGACGACCGCAAGGCCCTCGCGTACTTCCGCGCCCACCCCCGCGGTATCCGGGCCGGGGACCTCTCCCCCGCGCAGCGCGCGCACTTCGACGACCTGCTCGCCCACTTCGTCGAGCGAGCACGCCCCGGGCTGGTCGGCCGTGAGATGGACCGCATCGCTGCGGCCGGTGGCGTCGACGAACTGCACTTCGCCTGGGCCGGCGGCACCTCCATGGAGCAGCCGCACTACTTCCGTATCCAGGGCCCCGTCACCCTGGTCGAGTTCGACAACGCCGAGGACGACGCCAATCACGTGCACAGCGTCTGGCGCGATCCGTCCAACGACTTCGGCGCCGACCTCCTGATTCAGCACCACCTCGCACATGACCACACCGGCCCGTCCCCGCACGACTCGGCCTGACCGTGGGCGGCGCCGCCGCCCACGGCACATCGGCAACGACGAAAGAAGAGCTCCGTGGGCCCCTCCGCGGAGACCGGAAAGGGAATCTCATGAGAATCGTGGGTGTCAGGCGCCCGCACGGCGGGTTCGACGTGGAGGTCGCGGCCCTGGACGAAGAGGGCGACACGGTCACCGTCATCGCCTCACTCGCGGACTTCTGGGCCGACCCGGCGGGACATCTGTCCAGGCCGCCCACCGGGCCGACGGTCGCCACCGCCTCGGTCGAGCAGGTCCCCCCCGTCCTCCCCGGCGCGCGCGTCTTCTGCATCGGCCTCAACTACCACGCGCACGCGGCCGAAGGCAGCTTCCGCGACCAGGAGTTGCCGCCGTACCCCACCCTGTTCGCTCGATGGCCGCAGTCACTGACCGTGGACGGGGCGGAAGTCCCCGTGCCCTCCAACGAGGAGGGGCTGGACTGGGAGGGCGAGGTCGTCGCCTGGGTCGGAGCACCGCTCGTCGACGCCTCCCCCGAGGAGGCACTGTCTTCCGTCGTCGGCTACTCCACGTTCAACGATCTGACCTCGCGCCGGGCACAGAAGCTGACCTCCCAGTGGATCCTCGGCAAGAACGGGGACCGGTCCGGCCCGCTCGGCCCACTGGTGCCCGCCGCAGAGGTCGGCGACCTGAAGCAGGGGCTACGGCTGCGGACCAGGGTCAACGGCGAGACCATGCAGGACGCCACCACCGACGACATGATCTACTCGGTCGGAGACACGCTGTCCCTGATCTCGCACACCCTGACCCTGCGCCCCGGCGACCTGCTCGCGACCGGCACGCCCGCGGGTGTCGGCTACAGCCGCACGCCTCCCCGGCTGCTGCAGGTGGGAGACACCGTCGAGGTCGAGGTGGAGAGACTGGGCGCGGTCCGCAACACGGTGGTGGGCAACGATCACCGGTCCGCCCGGGACGCGCTGCCCGAGGGCCGCAGGACACCTTCCGACCGGACCGGGGCACTGACCTCGTAGACAGAGCGCTCGGGAGAACCCAGGAGCGATAGGGCGGCCGGACAGCCGACGTGCAGTCCGGCTTGCTCACGTTCCGGCACCGGGGACCGATAATGTTGACATCTTGCCGACGGGTCGCGGAGCCTAGGAGCTACACCGCTTGTGCACCCTGACCGGCCCCTGGGCCGTCGCGCCCCTCTCGTCCAGCCGTGCTGTCAAATGTCGGCAGGCTTGCGCCGAGCGTCGGCTACCGTTGTGCTGACTACCAGTCCGGCGGGTTCCGAGGAACATCCGAACGCCACATGGAGACGCGTGAAAGGCCTGCAGCCGATGACAGCACCGTCAGCCGAGGCGGCGAACAAGTTCGCCCGCCCCGACGACGCGAGCCGGACCCATCCCGACGAGATGAGCAGAGCCCATTACGCGCTCCGACGCGCGATCATGCACGGTGACCTGCGCGCCGGCGATCCCCTGTCCCAGGTCGAGCTGGCGCGCCAACTCGGCGTGAGCCGCGGCCCGCTGCGTGAAGCACTCAGGATTCTGCAACGCGAGGGCTTCGTCGAGCAGGAGTCGCAGCACCGGGCCCGCGTGGCAGCATTCAGCGATGACGACCTGGACGAGTTGTACGCAATGCGCGTCAGCCTGGAGTCGCTGGCCATCGGGATCGCCGTCCCGCGCATGACCGAGGCTCATCTGCGGCACCTCGACGAATTGCTGCAGGAGATGGACGAGAAGGCTCGCACGGGCGACGTCGAAAAGTGGGAGTGCCCGCACGAGAAGTTCCATCGCGCGCTGGTACACCCGTCCGGCCCACGCCTGGAACGGGAACTCGCGCTGCTGTCGGACCACGCCACGCGCTACCGCATGGCGTTCGTCTCGTGGAATCCGCTCGAATGGCAGGCGGACACGAGTACGCAGCACCACACCATCGCGGAGGCGGTGTACGCGCGTGACGCGAAGGCGGCCTCCCGTGCGCTGGCGACCCACCTGGCCCGAACCGCACTCGTGGTCCTCTCCATCGCCTCGCCCGAGTTCGAACCTGTGCGCACACGCAAGGCGCTCTCCGCCGCGTGCGCCGAGTAGCGACGCCGGTTCCGCTCGTTCGTCCTCTTGGAGCCTTCCGCGGCTGTCCCGAGTCTCAAGCAAGCCCAGCGATCCGGCCGGCCGCTCCGTGACCAGCCAGATCGCCACGTGGTGAAGGGCGTCAGTCCTCGCTGGGCGCGGCGGGCAGCTTGGCCTGGATGAGGTCCATCACCGTGGAGTCGGCGAGTGTGGTGACATCGCCCACGGCCCGGTTCTCGGCGACGTCGCGGAGCAGGCGGCGCATGATCTTCCCGGAGCGGGTCTTGGGGAGTTCGGCGACCGGGAGGACCCGCTTGGGCTTGGCGATGGCGCCGAGGGTGGTGCCGACGTGGTTGCGCAGGTCGGCGACGAGTCCTTCGTCCTCGGCGGTCGCGGTGCCGCGCAGGATGACGAAGGCGACGATGGCCTGTCCGGTGGTCTCGTCCGCGGCGCCCACGACGGCGGCCTCGGCGACCGAGGGGTGGGAGACGAGGGCGGATTCGACCTCGGTGGTCGAGATGTTGTGTCCGGACACCAGCATCACGTCGTCGACGCGGCCCAGCAGCCAGATGTCGCCGTCGTCGTCCTTCTTGGCGCCGTCACCGGCGAAGTACTTGCCCTCGAAGCGCGACCAGTAGGTGTCGAGGAAGCGCTGGTCGTCTCCCCAGATGGTGCGCAGCATGGAGGGCCACGGCTCGGTCAGGACCAGGTAGCCGCCACCGCCGTCGGGTACCTCGTTGGCCTCGTCGTCCACGACGGTGGCGGCGATGCCGGGCAGCGCGCGCTGTGCGGAGCCGGGCTTGGTGTCGGTGACGCCGGGCAGCGGGGAGATCATCATGGCGCCGGTCTCGGTCTGCCACCAGGTGTCGACGATGGGCGTGGTGTCGGCGCCGATGTGCTTTCGGTACCACATCCAGGCCTCGGGGTTGATCGGTTCACCGACCGAGCCGAGGACCCGCAGCGAGGACAGGTCGAACTTCGCGGGGATGTCGTCGCCCCACTTCATGAACGTGCGGATCGCGGTGGGCGCGGTGTAGAGGATGGTGACGCCGTACTTCTGCACGATCTCCCAGAACCGGCCCTGGTGCGGGGTGTCCGGGGTGCCCTCGTAGATGACCTGCGTCGCGCCGTTGGAGAGCGGCCCGTAGGTGATGTACGAGTGTCCGGTGACCCAGCCGATGTCGGCCGTGCACCAGTACACGTCCGTCTCGGGCTTCAGGTCGAAGACCGCGTGGTGGGTGTAGCTGGCCTGGGTGAGGTAGCCGCCGGAGGTGTGCAGGATGCCCTTGGGCTTACCCGTCGTCCCCGAGGTGTAGAGGATGAACAGGGGGTGCTCGGCGTCGAAGGCTTCCGGCGTGTGCTCCACCGACTGCCCGGCGACGATGTCGTGCCACCACACGTCGCGGCCCTCGGTCCAGGCGACGTCCTGGCCGGTGCGGCGCACCACCAGCACCTTGTCGACCCCGTCGGCCCGGCTGACGGCGTCGTCGACGGCGGGCTTGAGCGCGGAGGGCTTGCCGCGGCGGTAACCGCCGTCCGCGGTGATGACCAGCTTCGCGTCGGCGTCCTTGATGCGGGCGGCGATCGCGTCGGCGGAGAAGCCGCCGAAGACCACCGAGTGCGCGGCGCCGATGCGGGCGCAGGCCAGCATCGCGACGACGGCCTCGGGGATCATCGGCAGGTAGACGGCGACCCGGTCGCCCTTGCCGACGCCGAGTTCGGTCAGCGCGTTCGCGGCGCGGCTGACCTCGTACTTCAGCTCGGCGTAGGTGATCGCGCGGCTGTCGCCGGGCTCGCCCTCGAAGTGGATGGCGACGCGGTCGCCGTTGCCGGCCTCGACGTGCCGGTCCACGCAGTTGTACGCGACGTTCAGCTTGCCGTCGGCGAACCACTTCGCGAACGGCGGGTTCGACCAGTCCAGCGTCTCGGTCGGCTCGGTGGCCCAGGTCAGCCGGCGGGCCTGCTCGGCCCAGAAGCCGAGCCTGTCAGCCTTGGCCTGCTCATACGCCTCCGCGGTGACATTGGCGTTCGCCGCCAGGTCGGCGGGCGGCGCGAACCTGCGCTCCTCCTGCAACAGACCGGCGAACGCGGCACGGACGTCAACGGCTCCACTCTCACGTGCTGCAGACATGTCCACTCTCTTCCTTGAGCCGTGGCGCACGGGCACCTGGGCGCGCGGGGCACCTGGCCCCCGTCACGGTCCCCGCACGTGACACTCTGGTCGTTTTGCTCTTCAGTCGGTCGAATCACTCATTGGGAAGGGCCCGGGCGGCAGTACCGACGACGCCAAGGCCGCCTCCACTGGCCTTTCGGCGGCGGAGTCCTGGGCTCTCAGGCCGCGCCGAGTTCGGCACGCGCCGCGTCGGCCCTTCCCGACCGGGCGACCACCGTGGAGCCGGCCGGCGTGGTCCGCCCGCCACGCCTGTCCGCATTCAGGGCGAGGCCGACGCCGATGACGACCCAGACCATCAGCACCAGGGCGGCGGACCCACCACCCGCCCCGTCGAAGAAGCCGTTGGCCCGCAGCAGGCTGCCGGAGGCGCCGGGTGGAAGCAGCTGACCGACAGTCGCCCATCCGTCGGGCAGCCAGTGCGGGCCCGTGGCCAGCCCCGAAAGGGGGTTGCCCAGCAGCATCATGAGGGCGCCTCCGAAGGCGAACCCGGCCACGCCGAGGCGGGCCTGGAGGCCCAGGAGCAGCGTGGACATGGCCGCCATGCCGAGAATGACCCCGAGAGCCGTAAGGCCGAAGGCACCGTCGACGGAGTGCGTACCGAATTGCAGGACGGCGGCGAGGGCCGTCCCCGCCACGACGGAGAACAGCAGGGCCCCGGCCAGCCGGATCCGCAGCCCACCGTGGCCCGGGAAGACGCTGCTGAGAATCAGGGCCGGGAAGATCCCACCGAAGATCATGGGCATCAGAGCCGCGGTCAGCCCGGCCCCTCGCGGATCGTCCTCGGTGAAGGGCACAAGGTCATGGAGCGTGGCCCTGGTTTCGTATTGCGCCGCCACACGGTCGCCCAGGGCGGTGAGCGCGCTGGTGGCGGACGGGCCACCGGCTGTGGCGGTGTAGACCTCGACGCCGCGGGCGGTGATGGCCAGTCCACCCGCCAGGTCACCGTCCTTGACGGCCGACTCGATGCCGGCGGACGTCTCGTAGAGGCGGACGTTCCAGTTCGGACCGTCGAGGTTCTTCCGCAGGGCCTCCGTCGCCGGCGCGGGCCCGGTCACCCCCACGGGCACCTGGTGCGGTCCACTGTGGAGCGAGGGCAGCGCGAAAGCACACAGCATCGCGGTGATGAGGGCCGCCAGGCCGAGGACGACGAGGGCCAGCTTGCGTCCGGTGCCGAGCGAGGCGGAGGAGCGGGTCATGGTGGATGTTTCCTTCATCGGTGTATCGAGCGCGGGCCCACTGCCGACCGGCCGCGTGCCGAAGATCGGTCGGGTAGCGCGTTCCGCGGCGTGCGACCGGGAACGCCGTACCGTGCCGGTCCACGCGGTGGGCGGTGCCGCGAGACCGGCAGCGCGCCTCGCCCTCGGGCTCTCAGGCGCGGGCTTCGGCCGCGGCGACGATCCAGTTCCTGAACTCGACGGCGTAGTGCCGCAGGTGGTGATCCAGGACGCCCTTCGGGCAGGACGTGGGGAAGTAGACCGTCAGGTTCGCGGTGAACCCTTCGGCGGTGTCGCCGAACTGGATCAGCGCCCGCCCGACGACGGTGCCGTCCTCCAGGAACAGGTTCGAGGACATCTTGCGCGGATACTCCGACTCCGGAAGGAGCTCGTCCGCGTCCTCGGCCCACGCCATCGCGGCCGTGCCCCAGCCGCCCATGTAGAACGAGCAGACGTGGGGGCCGATGTTCTCCACCACGCGCGCCCCGATGTGGTCGGTGCCCATCGCGTAGTGCTCGGGGTGCGCCGCCAGGAGCGGCCGCTCGTCCTCGCCCGCGAAGGCCGCGTCCATCCAGGCGAGGAACTCGGCCGACGTCATCCCGCGGGCCTGGAGCACGGTCGTGCCCGCGTTGAACTCCCCGTCGGAGGTGCGCGCGCACTCCCGCAGGAACGCGTTGCCCTCCTCGATGTCGGCGGCCAGCAGGTCCAGCAGTCCCTGGCGGCCCAGTCGCGCCCTGAAGCGGTCCAGGGCGCGGCGTGCGTAGAACAGCTCGAAGTCGTCGATGCTGCCGGTCCCGGCGGGCCCCGACTCGAGCGTCACGGACACAGCCGGGGAAGTCTGCTTGTCGGTCATGGTCGAACCTCCAGTAGGATGCGAATGTAGATTCACATTCACGTTACGAGGTTACGCAGAGAGGCCCACTCCTTGTCAACCACGTCCACAGGGACCCCGCGGATACGATGCGGGACATGACTGACCGGCACGACCGTCCCGCGCCGTACAAGGAGCCCCAGCAGGCGCGCAGCGCCGCGACCCTGGCCCGCGTTCTGCGCGCGGCTGAGGAGATCGCCTCCTCCGCCGGCCTGGAGGACATGACGATGACCGGCGTCGCGGAGCGCGCCGGTGTCTCGGTCGGCACGATCTACCGCCGCTTCGAGGACAAGGAGCAGCTGATCAACGCGCTCACCGAGCGCATGCTCGACCGGCGTGAGGAGTACGTCGCGGAGCAGCTCCGCAAGGCCGATCCGTCGCTGCCCGGCATCATGGAGGCCTACGCGCAGGCGTTGCTGCAGTCCTTCGCCGACAGCAGCAATCTCTTCCCCGAGCTACTGCGCGCACGAGGCGCCAATCCCTCGGACCGCGGCTTCCGCACCATCGCCGAGGTCCACCGCCTCCTGCTCGAAGCGGCTGCCCCCTTCGCCGACCAGATCCGCCGCTCCGACCCGCAGCGGGCCCTGGACACCGCGGCCCGTGCCCTGCTCGGCGCTTGCTTCCACAACTCCGTACGCCCGGACCCGGCCGCGGGCGAGGCAGCCCAGCGACGGTACGCGGAAGAACTGAGCGACATGGCGGTCGCTTACCTCCTCACTTCCGACAGGCGGCACACCGGCCTCAGCTGAGCTTGATCATCAACCTTGCTGCTGCTTCAGGCGGACATGTTCTGCCTGCCACGCCGATGTCGGCGATCGGCGGCACCTCCATGACAGCCTCCGGCCCCGCGCTCGGTGTCGAGCAGGGGGGCAGCGTGACGTCCGTATCGCGTGAGCAGGAAGAGGTGCCGGGTGGAGTGCGCCGGCTCGTTCGGTCGTGGAGAGCACCCGCCAGGGCTCCAGGGGCGGAACGCTGGGCCTCAGAGCCGGGCGAGGCCGCCGTCGACGGGAAGATCGGAACCGGTGGTGTAGGCCGAATCGGGACCGGCCAGGTACAGGGCGGCGCGAGCGACTTCTTCGGTCGTACCGAGGCGACGCAGGGGCACGGTGACGGTGACGTGGGCATCAATGGCCTGCCGGGCGGCGGGATCCTCACACATGATCGATGGGTTGCGCAGAGAACCGGGACTGAGGGAATTCACCCGAATGCCACGGGCCAGCAGCTGGGTGTCGGCGGCGAGACTGCGGGCAAGACCGGTCAGCGCCGCCCTGGTGAGCATGTGCAGAGGGGCGCCGTGACCACCGCACTGGTGGGCGGCTGCCGTCAGCACGACGGATGCATTGTCGTTGAGCATGTCCCGGAACCGCGTCACGGTGAGGAAGGCACTCTTGAGGTGCGCATTGATGTACTGGTCGAAGGCGGCGCCGTCCACATCGCGCGGATCGGGCGTGCGGGCGGTTCCGGCGTCGACGAGCAGAACGTCGATGAACCCGAAGTAGTCTTCCACCGCGTCGATCAAGCAGTCGACGCCCGCGGACGTGGACAGGTCGCACGCCACCAGGCGCACGGGGGCGCCGAGCAACTCGGCTGCGGCGCCGAGCGTGGACTCGTCCTGCGCCGCCAGGACCAGTTGGGCACCGTGCTGATGGAAGAGGCGGGCCGCGGCGAATCCGATGCCGCCGCTGCCGATGGTGATGACCGTGACCTTGTTGTCGAGTTTGCGCTGCTCGTTCATCACGGGTCCTGATGTGTCCAGACGGTCAAGGCCGACTCGCGGAACGGGAAGCCGACTGGATCCACGGCGGCCGATGGGAACGGGTGCGGGTCACGGGAGCGTGGGCTCGCCGAGTTCAGCGGTGACCTTGGTGAGCAGAGCGAGCAGAGACGCGCGCTCAGCGTCGTCCAGCGGCGCAAGAATTCCCTGCTCCACCTCGGTCATGACCGGTTCGAGGCCGTCGATGAGCTCTCTGGCGTACGCCGTCACGAAGACCCGCTTGCTGCGGTCGTCACCCTCTTCCATGCGACGTTCGATCAAGCCGCGCCTTTCCATGCCCTTCAACAGGGACGAGACGCTGGCGGCGCTCGTCCGGCTCACTCGTGCGATGTCACGCTGGATCGAGCCGGGGTTCTGGATCAGGTATCCGAGTACGAAGGCTTGCTCGGAACTGAGGTCGCGCTCCCGGAACCATTCCTCGCCCCCCTTGCGCTGGACCCATACGATCCAGCGCATCATCTCGAAGGTGCCGTGCAACGCGCGCTTCGGTACAGCCCCCGGTTCGTCCATACCTCCAGTCTAATAATTAGGGCTCTAACAGTCAAAATCAGAAGCGCTAGTCGGCGGTCGCCTCCCTGTGGGTGCCGTCTCTATGCCGTAGCGGTCAGGAACTGGGTCTGGATCTGAGCCGTGCTGCCGTCGAGGGGGACCTGAAAGTGCTCGACGGCGGTGACGTGGCCGGGGTCGAGAACGGTCCAGCCGGCGTTCTTCAGCAGGGCGAGCCAGGCGTCGCGGCTCAGGATGGTGCGCAGGGGGCTGGTCCCGCCGAACATGACCTGATCCGTCACTGCGAGCACCTGCGCCGAGTCGAGGCCCCGCGGGTGGGCTTCAGCGGTCAGGGCCAGCGTGCTGCCGGGGGCCGCTCGGCCGGCCAGTGACCTGGCAAGGCGGTCGACAGCACTGTTCTCCAGGAACAGCACGATGTGTTCCAGCAGGAACAGGGAGCGCTCCCTGCGGTCATGCCCGGCAGCGGCCAGCACAGCAGCAGCATCGTCTGTCGCCAGATCGGCTTCGATGAGCGTGATTCTGCGGGTGTCGAGGCCGGATGCGTCCAGCCGTCGCTTCTTGTCTGCGACGACGTGAGGAAGATCGATCTCGTAGAAGTGCGCGTCGGGCGAGCGGAAGCGCAGCGCCCGGTCGTCATAGCCCGCGCCGACGTTGACGATCTGCGTGACACCGGACTCCAGGGCGCCTTCGACCAGCTGGTCGAAGTAGGGCGCCCGGGGTGCCAAAAGCTGAAGCAGCGGCTCGCTCATCTGGACGGGCTCGCCGTCCGGGCCTGCCGCCGTCATGCCTTCCGTCAGCTTCCGCTGGCCGTGGTCGTCGCCTGACGGCGAGCGCGGGCGCTCGAATTCCGCTCGGCCGAGTGCCACGAACTCTCGGATCATGGTCAGAGTGGGATTTTCCTGCTGCATGCCCTGACGGCCTTTCTCGTTACGTTCACGATCCGTGGATCTCGGTTGATCCTGTCGCGGCCGGCGCCGGCCCCGCCGGCGGCCAGGGCTGTCAACCCTGCCGACCGGCGAGGTGACACACCTCCGGTCCCCGGAGTCAGCACCGGATCACCCGCGCGCTCAGCTGGAAGTGACGATGTGGACGGGCACCCGCACCCCCCACTCTTCGACGCCCTCGGCGAGAAGGTCCATGACCCGCTGGTGCCCGGCGTCCAGTTCGGGGTTCGTGTAGTGGCGGTTCATCGACTCGTCGTCCCGGTAGAACTCGAAGGCCCACATGATGTCCGGGTCTTCGTCCGAGCGGCTGAGCACCCAGTCGACGGGCCCGTCCGGGTCGTCGTTGAAGTGCATCACGTGGCACAGCTCGAACAGTTCGTCCGCCTTTCCAGGCTTGGCCTTGAGTCGCATGACCAATCCCGGCTGCTTTTCGTGCATGTCGATCTCCTGATCTCTTGTGGTTCGGATGGTTCAGGTGCCTGCCCGTGGGCTCAGTCGACGGCGAAGCCGTGACGGCGCGCCAAATGTGCCGCCATGGCGTGCGCCAGCCGAGCAGTACCCGCGGTGTTGGGGTGCAGATGGTCGCCAGAGTCGTACGCCTCCGCGAGTCGCCGGGGGTTCTGCGCGTCCCGGAGTACCGCGTCGAAGTCGACGTGGTGAGGCGCCGCCGTACGGATCCAGTCGTTCACGACGCTCCGGATCTCTTCCCGGCTGTCGTCGTACCCTTCCGATCCCAGGAACGGCGTGATCGTCGCGATCGTCACGTCGAGTCCCGCCTCCACGGCCCGGGCGGAAAGACGCCGGTACGAATCGATCATCTGCTGGGCCGAGGGCAGGTCCGCGAGGGGCGCGGCGGCGCCAGGAAGTCCCAGGTCGTTGGTCCCCAGCGCGATGACGACGTCGCTCGTCCCTGCGACGGACAAGACATCGCGTTCGAAGCGCGATACCCCGGACGGACCGAACGAGGCGATGGACGCGGCCGGATCGGTCCGCAGCCGGTTCCCGGCGATGCCCGCATTCAACATGACCACATCGAGCCGCGGCGCGAGCAGTTCCTGGGCGCCCTCGGGCCAGCCGCCGGCTGTGATCGAGTCACCCAGGCACACAGCCGTCACCGGAACCTCGGGCCCGAACACCTCCAAGCCGCAGACGAAGGGCACCGGCAGGGGGAGGCGACTGCCGTCGGGGGCCTCGATGGTAGGGAGCTCGACCGCAGGGAAGTCGGACGAGCCGACGTGGTCGCCCGCCTCCGAGACTTCCATGAACATCCGCGAGTAGTTGCCCGTCGCGTGGGCCGACACCGTCGGGAGGTACAGGTCGACCGTCACCTTGCCGCCACGCTGGACCGCGACATCGAGCGGGTCGCTCCAGCACTCCTGGCCTGCCGGCACCGTGACGTCTGTCCGCCCCGTGAACCGGGCGGATACCGCCTGACCTCCTCCCGAGACGGAAAGCGCCCCCACGTTCAAGGGCCCGGAACCGAAGCGATTGCTCAGTTTCACCCGTGCGCGCTCGCCGGCGACCGCCGACACCACATGCACGCGCAGCGTCTCATCGGCACCGGCCCTGTCAAGGTCACGAAAGTCCGCGACCGCTTGCATCCAGCCTGTCTGCCAGCGACCCAAGATGCCTCCTTTCCTGTGATTCGACCGCACGCACGCGGGAGCCACCTGCGATGCCGGGCCACCGGCCCAGGTGGAATTGCCACCGGATTCGCGCGGGGAATCCCTCACCTTGCAACAGTTAGAAGTCAAACACATAGTCCTCTAACTATCAACCGGAGACGCGTGCCCCGTGTCGGACAGGCGAGGGTGACGGGATGAGCACCTGGGGATGAGGATCAGGGCTGCCGAGGCCCAGCGGCTCCGCTTCGAGGGCGTCACGGCCAGCGGACAGGTCCGGCACGGCGTCATGCCGGACGGTGATGACGATCTGAGGCCCGACGGACAGGTGGACCTCGCCGAAGTGGACGCTCTCGCGCCGGTCATCGTGCGAGGCGGGGCGCGGCACGACGAACATGGTGTCGCCGTAGCGCTCGAGCTTCGCAGGCTGATACCCCTTGTACGCGTCCTCGACCTCAAGGAGGTGCAGATCGAACCGGGCCGCGGCGCTCGCGAGCCCCTCCGGATCGGGGTCCATCAGTCCGATCCCGGGCACAACTCCGGAGCGTTACAGCCGATCGGCGGCCTCTTTCCATTCGGATGGAAGAACTTCGCGTCGCCCTTCGACACACATGCGGCCGTCGATCGCCGTCATGCAGCCGTCCCCTCCTCGCCCCCGGGCTACGGCATCGGGACCAGCACGCTCTGCACGGCGGGCCCGACGAGCATGATCAGCTTTTCACGCTCCGCCTCGGCGAGCGTGGGGACGCCGACCACGCCTCGTCCCACCACCAGGCCGACGAGCATCGACGAGACGATCCCCGCACGAAGCATCACGTCGTCGCCGTCGGCGCCCCGTGAGGCGACAGCGGCGGCGAAGAACCGAGCCTGGATGAACTCGCGCAGCTGCTCGTTCACCTGGTCGTTCACGACGGCGCCGCGGAGCATCGCCATGAGCGGCTCGGACGTCCGGGAATCCACTTCCCACACATCGAGGAAGGCTCGGACCACCCGCTCCCCCAGCCCGTCGTCCGTCCCCGCGAACGCTTCGCTGAAGTGGGTCAACGCCTCAGCGGGGACGGACATGACCTCGGCGAACAGCTCGCTCTTCGACCGGAAGAACTGCATCACCAATGACGCGTCGACGCCGGCGTCAGCCGCGACCTGCCGAACGGTGGTCCGGGCGAATCCGTCGGCGGTGAAACGGGCGCGGGCGGCGCTAAGGATCGCCTGCCGGGTCGTGTTCGCTCCCGGCCGACGCCCGCGTCGGGTGGCGGAGGCGGAGCTGGTAGGCGCAGTCATGCTCCCAAGTTACCCAGGTCAAAGAACTCAACAGCGTTGAGTTTCGCTGGCCGCAGGCTTACGCTCGAAATGTCGGCAGAGCCCGTCCTCGGACGGAGAGATGCGAGGAGCGCACCATGAGCGACGGCCAGCAGGTATTCACGCCCTCCCAGCCCTTGGAGCCGGGCGCCCGGTACGGGATCCTGAGCGACTTCGAACCCGGAACGCGGACCCTGAAGGCGGGCTCCCAGATCGCTCCACCGTTCAAGCCCTTGCCTGTCGACATCGTCCTCGACAAAGACGTCCCGGTGACGCTCCGTGACGGCGTCACGATCTACGTGGACGTCTTCCGCCCCGCCGGGGCCGAACGCGTACCGGTCATCGTCGCCTGGAGCCCGTACGGCAAGGGCCAGGGCACGTCCGCCAGCGTGATGGGCATCTTCGGCATGGTCGGCCTCGACAACGGCATCGTCTCCGGCCTGGAGAAGTTCGAGGGTCCCGACCCGGCCTACTGGTGCGCGCACGGCTACGCGATCTGCAACCCGGACATCCGGGGCGTGGCCAACTCCGAGGGCGACAGTGTCATCTGGGACCGCCAGGAGGGCCGGGACTGCTACGACCTGATCGAGTGGCTGGGCGTCCAGGACTGGTGCACCGGCAAGGTCGCGATGAGCGGCACGTCGTACCTCGCGGTCTCCCAGTGGTTCACCGCGGCCGAGCAGCCGCCGCACCTGGCCGCGATCAACCCGTGGGAGGGCGTCAGCGACGTCTACCGTGACCTGGTGCTCCGCGGCGGCATGCCCGACACCGGCTTCGCCCGGCAACTCCAGGACAACAGCTACTTCGGCAAGGCCCGCAAGGAAGACATCCTCACCGAGGCCGAGCACCACCCGCTGATGGACGACCTGTGGGAGAACAAGATCCCGCAGTTCGAGAAGATCAACGTTCCGGCGTACGTCGTCGCCAGCTACTCCAACACCCTGCACACGGCCGGTACGTTCCGTGCCTGGCGCCGGATGGCGTCCGAGGACAAGTGGCTGCGCGTCCACAACAGCCAGGAATGGCCCGACTACTACGACGAAGCCAACGTCGAGGACCTGCGCCGCTTCTTCGACCACACCCTCAAGGGAGTGGACAACGGCTGGGAGCGGACGCCCCGCGTGCGCTACTCCCTCCTCGACCTGCAGGGCGGGGACCAGACCAACGTCCCGGCCGATCAGTTCCCGCCGGCCGGCACCACGTCGACGAAGTACTACCTCGACGGACGCACCCGGACCCTGTCGACGGCCATGCCCACCGTCGAGGCGACGGCAGGGTACGCCGTCGTGTCCAACCCGGACCTGGTGTCCTTCGTGACCCGCTTCGACGAGGAGACGACTCTGGTCGGGTATCCGAAAGCACACCTGTGGGTCGAGGGGGACGGCTCGGACGACATGGATCTGTTCGTCCTGGTGCAGAAGCTCGACGCCCAGGGCACACCGCTTCAAGCGTTCACCGCGCTCAACCGGGGCGCGCTCGCCCAGGACGTCACCGAGCGAGGCGCCTCCATCCTGCGGTACAAGGGCTCCGACGGACGGCTGCGCGTCTCGATGCGCCACCTGGACAAGGAGTTGGCGACCGACGACGTTCCTGCTCACAGTTTCGACCGGGTCGAGAAGCTCTCCCCCGGCGAGGTCGTCGACGTCGAGATCGACCTCCTGCCGGTCGGCCTCACCTTCCGACCCGGCGAACAGCTTCGGCTCGTCATCAGCGGGCGGTCGCTGCTCGGCACGATGATGCCCGGGATTCGCGAGTACGAGCCCGCCAACAGCGGCCGGCACATCATCCACACCGGTGGTGACCGCGCCTCGTACCTGCAGCTTCCGCTCAAGACCGCCTGACCTGGACGACGGTCCGGTCCCAGGAGCTGACGAATGCGCGCACCGCGCCGGCGAGTTCGTCGGGGCGGCTGAGCGTCACCACCTCGACCTCGGCCGCCATGTCACGCAGGGGCCGGTAGACGAGGTCCGGCAGTCCGATGCGCTCCGTGGCGGTGGGGACGACGGCCACTCCCACACCGGCCGAGGCCAGCACGAGCGCGCCGAGGGTACCCGTCACCCGATGGACGGCTGCCCACTGCTCTGTCCCCAGCCGGTCGAGCACGCTGTCGTCGTCCTCGTCGGCCGCGTACACGACGACGTTCTCGCCGGCCAGGTCGGCGGGCGAGATCGAGGCGGCGGCAGCCAGCGGGTGGTCGTGGCGTACGGCGATCGACAGGGTCGTGCGCGGTCCTCGCCGTACGAGGAGATCGGCCACGTCGCCGAGTCCGTTGTCGGGGCTGTATCCGATGTCGAGGCTGCTCTCGCGCAGGCCCTGCACCTGGGCGGCGGGCGGTAGTTCGCTCACATGCAGTTCGACACGCGGGTGCGCCAGGTGGAAGCGGCGCAGGTCCGTGGCCAGGCCGCCTTCGAGCACCGCGATACCGGAGAATCCGATGCGTACCGCGCCGGTCTCACCTCTGACCGACTGGCGGGCGACGTCCAAGGCCCGATCGGCCTGCCTCAGCGTGCGTCGGGCCTCGACGAGGAGCAACTCTCCCGCCTCCGTCAGCTCGACCCGGCGGCTGGTGCGGACGAAGACCGGGCCTCCCACCTCGTGCTCCAGTGCCTTCACCTGGGTGCTCAGCGTCGACTGGGTGACGTGCAGCCGCGCGGCCGCCCGTCCGAAGTGGCGGTCCTCGGCGACCGCCACGAAGTAGCGCAGGTGTCGAAGTTCCACGCGGCCTCTCCGATCGTTCCTAACGAACAATAGATCAGATCTATCAATTGGATCTATCGATGCTGCGGGCGCAGACTTCAGATATGCCTACAACACCGACGCTTCAGGACCGCCAGGACATCGCCGACCTCATGACCGGCTGGATCCACCGTGATCAGGGACGATGGGACCGCCTGCGGGACCTCTTCCACCCCGGCGCCCGGATCGAGATCACCTGGTTCGAGGGTCCGGCCGCCGACTTCGTCGACGCGTCCGCGCGCATGGCCTCCACCGATCTGCGGACCAAGCACCTCATCACCGCCCCGTACGTGACGTTCTCCGCCGACGGAAGCCGGGCAGTCGCCGAGACCAACGCGGTGATCGTCGTCGAGAACGGCAGCCTCGGCCTCGGCTGCAACGGCCACAATCGTTTCATCGACCGGGTGGAGCGCCGGGACGGTGTCTGGCGCATCGCCGACCGCAAGAGCGTGTACGACTTCGCGACCTTCACCTTCCCCGCCGGTGTCACCGATGTCGACGACAATATGGTGGCCAAGTACCCCAGCGAGTATGGCGCGTTGGCCTACCTGCTCGACCAGAGCGGGTTCCCCGTCGAGCGGACCTTCGCGACTCGGGGCAGCGCACTGGAACGTCGGATCAAGGAGTCGGCCTTCGCCTGGCTCTCCGCGGAAGCTGGAGCGTAACGCCGCATGAAGCTGATCACCATCGAGGAGCACACGTTCGACCCCGTGGTCGCGCAGGCATCGGCCGGGCGCGCGGCGTACGTGAGCCCGCATTTCGGGACGGCGTACTCTCCCGCGAGCGGACTGCCCTACTGTCCCACCCCCGAGGAGTTGGAGGACCTCGACGCCGGGCGCATCGCCGACATGGACGCGCACGGCATCGACATGCAGGTGCTGTCGAATCTGACCACGCAGTTCCTGCCGGCAGACGTGGCACCTGAACTGGTACGAGGTGTCAACGACCGGCTGGCGGCAGCCTGCCGACGCCATCCCGACCGCTTCGCCGCCTTCGCCTCACTGCCCACCTCCGCACCGGACCAGGCACCGGCCGAACTCAAGCGTGCCGTCGAGGAACTCGGCCACGTCGGCACGCTCATCCACGGCCGCACCGACGACGAGTACCTGTCGGCCGAACGCTTCGACCCCATCCTGCGCGCGGCCGCCGAGCTGAGGGTCCCGATCTACCTCCACCCGGCGCCGCCCACCCGCGGCACCAGCGCCGCCAACTACGAGGCGGGCCTCGCCCCCGTGGTCGCCACCCGCTTCGCCACCGCCGCCTGGGGATGGCACAACGAATCCGGCATCCATTTCCTCCACCTCGTCCTCAGCGGAGTACTCGACCGCTACCCGGACCTGCAGTTCGTCCTCGGGCACTGGGGCGAGATGATCCCCTGGTTCCTGGACCGGCTCGACGAGGCACTCCCCCGGCACGCGACCGGACTCGATCGCACCATCGGCGAGTACGTCCGCCAGAGCGTCTACTACACCCCCAGCGGCATGTTCACCACACCGCACCTGCGCTTCTGCACCGATGTCCTGGGCACCGACCGGATGATCTACTCGGTCGACTACCCCTTCGTCGGCAACGCGGGCGCCCGCAGCTTCCTGGAGAACTGTGAGCTGACCGCGGACGCCAAGCGCGACATCGCGCACCGCAACGCCGAGCTGCTGCTCGGCATCTGAACACGGACGGATTGCCGGGTGGCCTCGGCGCGGACGGCGAGATCGTGTACCGCCACGGTGGAGGCTGAAGCCTGATGCCATATGCAGCTGTCGCTTCTGTGCGACCGTTCGGACCCGGAGCTTTCAGCGCAGCCTCCGTTACTGGACGATCAAGCTGTCGATGTTCGCGCCCTGGGACCGCGTGAGGATCGCGCGGACGGTGACGGCGTCTCCCTGCGGAAGGTCGGTGGTGACGGAGGCCGTCGCCCAGGTGTCCCAGCTACCCGTGGGTGGAAGGTCGAGGGTGCCGGCCTTCTTGCCGTTGACGTCAACGGTGACGGGGCGATCACCGGTGCCGCCGTTGGCGTACCGAAGAGCGAGCTGCCTCTTTCCGGCGGTCGCCACGGAGATCGTCCAAGCCGCTGCGGCTCCGGCTGAGGTCCCGACGAAGTCGGCGTATCCCGTCCCGGTGTAGCCGGGATGACTGGTGTCGAGGGCGAAGGTGCTGTCGAGCCGCGCATCCTCGGCCTGGTACACCATGCCCCCGCCGACAGAGGGGAACGCGGCTCCGCTGGGTTCGACGACAGCCGCGTCACCGCCGCTCGTGCTCACCGAGATCTCCGTTGTGACGACGCTCAGAACTTTCGCCCTGGCGTCCCACACGCTGCCGCCCGCCTTCCCACTGATGAGGGCGGCGGCCTCGCTGGTGAAGGCGGGGAGGGTGGCGCCCCCGTTGACCCGCATGCCCACCGGCGACGCCAGGCCATGGAAGCGCACGACGTACCGGCGCTTCTCCGGCGCGCCCTCGTATGTCCCCTCCGGATGCGCGATGACGACGCGCGTGGAGCTGTCGGTTAAGGTGAGGCGTGTGGTGGCCGTCTTCTTGGCGGTCCGGTACTCCTCGGTCACCCCGTCGTCCTCGACGACCTCGAAGACACCGTCCGCCCCTGCGTAGACGTCCATTTCGAGCTGTCGCTCGGTGAGGTAGGCGGCGCTCTGCGCGTACGGATACCTGGGCAGGATCGCCCCCGCCCGTACGAAGAGCGGTACCTCTCCGGTGCGGGTGGTGTAGGCGACGTCCTCCGTGTCGGAGCCCGCGTGGCGCCCGTCCCACCAGAAGTTGTACCAATCGCTTCCGGCCGGCAGCCAGATCTTCTGGACGTCCCCACCGTCGGAGGTGATGGGAGCGACGAGCAGTGAGGGGCCCCACAGGTACTGCAGGTCGTGGGTGTAGGCCTGCGGCCGGTCCTGGTAGTCGATCACCATGGCCCTGGCCATGGGCATGCCGGTGGCGGCGGCCTGGTGGGCGAGTGTGTAGATGTAGGGCATCAGGCTGTAGCGCAGGTGTCCGTACTTCGCGAAGTCGGCCTGCGCCGCGGCGCTTTGGTCCAGTGGCCAGCGCGAGGCGCGTTTGCCCTGGTCCTTGGTCGAGGCGGTGCCGTGCGGGCGCCAGATGGGGGCGAGACTCGACCAGCCCACGGGCCAGTTGCGGTAGAACGCGTCGGAAATCAGCTCGCCGTGGCCGAACCCTCCGCCGTCGATGTTGGCGTAGGGGAATCCGCCGAGGCCGGCCGTCTGCATGCCGCGGATCTGGTTGCGCATCTCGTCGTAGGTGGAGTCGATGTCGCCCGACCAGTAGTGTCCGTAGCGCTGCTGGCCCGCGGTGGCTCCGCGGCTCCAGGTCCAGGGCCGCTTCGCGGCTCCGATGTGCCCGGTTCCCGAAGGGTCCCAGCCTTCTTCGCCGATGGCCTTGTGCACGTTCAGGAAGTAGGCGTTGCGCTCCTCCGACCACGTGCGGCCGGCGGCCGTCTTCGCCGTGTACGGTATGGCTCCGAGGTCGTCGACCTCATCGATCCACAGCGCGTCGCCCGGGTATGTGAGGGCCGGGTTGAGTGCCTTGTCCCAGAAGACCTTCCAGATCCAGGCGCGGGTGTCGGGGTTGCTCCAGTCGGGGACGGCGTTGTTCTCCTTGACGTTCTTGAGGTCGTCCGCCGCGAAGCTGTAGCCGGGGGGCGGTCCGCCCTTCCATCCCGCCATCTCGTTCGTGTTGTTGCGGTTGTAGTCCAGGGTCACGGTGACGCCGTTCGCGGCCGCCCACTTCTGGTATCCGGCAGGGTCGGGCCAGCGCTCGCGGCTGAACTCGAACCACGATCCGGACCATGAGCCGGAACCTTCGCGCCAGCGGTTGTCGTTGACCTGGTGGTCGAACGGGAAACCCGCAGCGCGGTGCTGAGCGACCTTCTGGCGCCACCAGTTCTGGTCACTCACGTCGGCGAAGTTCTTGTCGGACAGGTGGAGTCCGAAGACGGATCGCTGAGGCAGCCGCGGGCGCCCGGTGAGCTGGGTATAACGGTCGAGGAGCTGTGCGAACCGCGGGCCGTTGATAAGGAAGTAGTCCATCTGGGGGCGCACCGCCCCGGCGCCGTGGCCGTCGGCGAAGAACGCGTACCCGTCGCTTCCGCCGAAGCTGAAGGTGGTGTCGAACGTCGTGTTGAAGAAGACCCCGTACCCCTTGCTGGACAGGTACAGCGGCACGATCGCGGGTGCCTGGTTGTTGGGGTTCTCCACCGCGCCGGAGTAGTTGTGGGAGACCGTGTCGCCGGTGCGGTCGAGTCGTGGTGTTCGGCCGAGCACGCCGTGCCCACCCTTGAGGAAGCGTTCATCTGCGGGCGGTGGGACGAAGGTCGCCCTCGCGACGCCGAGGTTCGTGCCGTCCCAGGAGATGCCGTGCGCCGCGTCCTCCTTCGCCAGCAGGGCGCCCGTGGTCAGTGAGTGGAACTCCAGGCGCAGGGGCTTCTTGCGCAGGACGACGCGCAGGCCGTCGGTGGCTCCGGTGCGGATCTCGAGGGTGTCCTGGGTGGCGCTGACGCTCAGGCTGCCACCCAGGGAGGCGTGGCTCGACGGTTGCACCATCTCGTAGCGGGTGTCGGCCAGGAAGTCCTCCCCCGCACGGGTCGCGCGCACTCTGACCATGTGGTCTCCGTATGCCGTGAGTCGCAGCCGTTGGCCGGTCGCACTGGTGACGGTGACGCTCCGGCCGTTGTCGGTGGTGTGCTTCGCGTAGTCCGTCAGTTGTTCCCGCTCCGCGGCGGCCGCGCGAGCGAGTTGTTGCGGCAGGGCGCCGAGGGCACCTCCCGCCAGTACTCCGGCTGCTGTCGAGAGCACCGTCCTTCGTTTGATCTCTTCGCGCGTCATGTCTCTCCCCTGCGTGATGTTCTCGGGATGTTCTCGGGCGGGCCGGTGGCACCCGCGAGATCCTGCGGGCGGCTGTGCTGCGACTGCGCGGGTTGACCTCAGGGCCGAAGGCTCTTCAGGACGCGGTGAGGGTCCAGGTGACGGTGTCGGTGTGGGGGACGCCGGCGATGGAGGCAGAGACGGTAAGGGTGTTGGGACCCGGGCGGAGTGTCACGCCGTCCCAGTGGAAGATGCGGTCCGTACTGCTCCGCTTGCCGATGGAGGTGCCGTTGAGGGTGGCGGTGACCTCGGACGCGTTCGAGTAGACCTTCAGTTCGGTGGCGGCGTCGGTGCGCGCAGTCCAGCGTCTGCTGGTGATGTACAAGGTCGGCGCTGTGGACCAGTTGGCCTTGTACCAGTAGAAGGCGTCCTTGCGGATCGCCCGGTCGCGGGTGACCAAACCCTTGTCGTTGATGCCGGGCCGGCTGCCTTCGTTCCGCCCGTCGGAGGCGAAGTCGAACATGTTCCAGACGAACGAGCCCCAGACGAAGGGGCGGGCGGCGAGCTGCTTCCAGGACGCCTCGTGCAGCAGCGCCTGGTACTCCTCGGGGTGGAAAGAGCCGCCCGAGCTGGGTTGCGCCGGATTGAGCGCGTGCTGTGACGGATTGGCCCCGGCACCGAACTCCGAGACGGCGAAGGTGCGTTCGGGCTCGGTCCTGTGCAGATTGTCGGCCCAGCCACCAAGATCGTTGTACGAGCCGCCGTACCAGCCGAAGTACTTGTTGTACGCGGTGGTGTCCGCGTGACCTCCCACCTCGGCGTCGTCGCCGAGGTTGTTCGCGTACGTGCTGATGCGGTCGGGGTCCTCGCTCCTCACGATCGCCGCGAGTCCTTCGAGTAGTTCGTTGGTGGCGGCGTTGTCCGTGCGCTGTTCGTTGCCGATGCCCCAGAAGACGATCGACGGATGGTTGTAGTTCTGGCGGATCAGCTCACGCAACTGGTAAGTGGTGCTGTCGGTGAACGCGTTCGAGTCGGTGATGGCGTCCACCAGCGGAATCTCCGCCCACACCACGACGCCCGCGGCATCCGCGAGGCTGTAGTCCTTCTGGTCGTGCTGATAGTGCGCCATCCGTACCGCGGTGGCGCCGATCTCTTTGATGAGGGCGAAGTCCTGCGTGTGGTCGGCGTCGCTCTCCGCCCAGCCGCGGTCGGCACGGTCCTGGTGCAGGTTGACGCCGTGCAGGCTCAGGTGCTTGCCGTTGAGTGTGAATCCTGAGGTGCTGTCGAGGCCGAAGCTGCGCAGGCCGAGCGGCTCGGTGACCACGTCCGTGACCGTCCCGGCCGTCGCGTCGCGGATCTCGACATGCGCGCTGTACAGGTAGGGATCGGCCAGGCCGTTCCACCGGCGAGGGTTGGCGATGGTGAGCGTCTGGTCGACGTCCAGCCCGGAGTTTGGGCCGATCCGCTGCGACGTGCTGCTCCGGTCGGCCACGATCGTGCCGGCCGCGTCGGTGATGACGACGCGCACCACCGAGGAGCGACTGGTGCTGTTGTTGTTGAAGAGAGTCGCCTTGACGTCGACGGTCGCGGAGGTCGCGCTCACGCTGCGCTGGCGCAGGTAGACGCCGGGTCCCGCGTAGTCGAGCATCCGTACCGCGAGCTTGTCGACCGCGTGCAGGCTGACGTTGCGGTAGATGCCTCCCTGGAAGGTGTAGTCGGCACCCAGCGGCGCGATGTCGGCGTTGTGCGCGTTGCTCACCTTGACCGCGAGGACGCTCTCCCGGCCCGGCGTGAGCTGGGCGGTGGCTGCGAAGCGGAAGCGCGCGTAGCCGCCCTGATGCTGTCCGAGATGGGTGCCGTCGATCCAGACGTCGGCGACCTGGTTGGCGCCCGCGAACTGGAGGAAGAGCATTTTCCCCGCCAGGGCTGCCGGAACGGTGACGCGTCTGCGATACCACCCGACACCGCGGTAATAGTTCGCGCCGCCGTCCGCGCCGTCCTGGGCGTTCCAGGTGTGCGGGACGCTGAGCGCGTTCCACGCGCTGTCGTCGAACGCGGGGGCCTGGGCCCCGGCCACATCGCCCCGGTGGAAACGCCAGCCGGAGTTGAGGTCGAGCCGGGTGCGTGGAGCAGGCGGGCTGTACGTCTGTGCCGCGGCCGGCGTGGTGGCGGTGGCGGTGCCGCCGACCGCCAGTGTGGCGAGCGCACTGCCCGCGAAGGTACCGAGCACTCTGCGGCGGCTGGGGAGTTCGTTCATGACGTGCCTTCCCGATGATGGGGGATCGCGGGTCATGTATATGAACATCGAGCTTCAGTGTGAACCACTCGTGGGGAACCTAGGTCAGCGAGTTCACCGTGACAACCCCTGCGGCACCGGAGTTCTCGTCTCATGCACCGCACGAGAATGCAGTCCGCCCACCCGTCCACGTACGTGTTCGGGCAAGCCGAAGAGCCGCGTCTGCCGGAGTTTCGCCGACCGGCAGACGCGGCCATACGGGAGACGCCGACCGGCGCCTGTCAGGTGCTAGGTGTAGGACCAGGACCATTTCTGGTTGGCGCCGCCGTTGCAGGTCCACAGCTGTAGTCCGGTGCCGTTGGCGGTCTTGTTGCCCACCACGTCGAGGCACAGGCCGGACTTCTGGGCGACGATGGTGCCGTCGCTCTTCACGGTCCACTTCTGGGACGTTCCGCCATGGCAGTTCCACTGCGACACCTTGGTCCCGGGCGCGGTCCCGCCCTCGTAGATGTCGAGGCATTCCGTGGCGCCCATGGTGCGCAGCTCACCGGCGGAAGTCGGTGTGATCTGCTGGTTGAGCCCGCCGTTGCAGTCCCAGATCTGCTCCTTGGTGCCCGGCATGTACACGTTGCCGCCGTCGGTGTCGAGGCACTTGCCGGAGGCGGCGCTGACCAGCGCGCCGGTACCGCCGGTACCCGACGTGGGGACCGCCGAGATGAGGGCGACCCCGCCGGGGGCCACGCTGGTGGTGTAGGTACTCACCGTGCCGAGCGGCTTGTCGTCGTTGATCATGTCGGTGATCTTCGCCGAGCCGGCGAGTCCGAGCCGGGCCAACGGGACGCTGAAGGTGTGGCTGGAGCTGGTGTCGGTGTTGAACACACCGATGTACCAGGTGCCGTTCTTCTCACGCTTGGCGAAGACTTGCTGGTCACCGTCCTTGATCACTCGGGAGGCGGGGATGCCGTCCTGGTCGATCGCGATGAGCCTCTTGTTGCCCAGCAGCTTCTTGTCGGCCGGGTCGAGGTCCGTCAGGTCGGCGCCCAGCATGTACTGCGAACTTGCCAGGGCCCACAGCGCCATGTTCGTCTGCCGCTGTGGCGGGGTGATGCCGTCGTTGTCGCCGTTCCCGACACCGAACGAGTCCAGGTCGTTCCATCCGCCTCTGCCCGCGTAGGGCTGGTACTTGGCGGCGTCGTCGAATCGCTTGGAGACGTTCGTCCAGCTGGTGAGCGGGAAGCTGTAGCCTTTCGGGCTGGCGCCGATGTCACCGTCGATGCGCCAGGAGTAGGCCAGCTTCGACCAGGTGGGGCCGTTGTCCGCGGACAGGCTGGCGGACAGGTTCAGCGCGATCGGCCGGCCGGTCTTGTCCAACGCCCTGGACCAGGCCGTGACGTCGGCCGTCTTCGACGGGCCGACCCCGTCCAGCTTCAGGTAGTCCACCCCCCAGTCGGCGAACTGCTGCGCCCAGGAGTCGATGAACTCCTGCGCGCCGGGCTTGCTGAAGTCGATGTTGCGCATGCCCTTGCAGTTGAAGTTGCTCGCGCTGCTCGTCGTAGCGATCTGGTCCGCGGTGTAGGGCGTGCCCTCGATCTTCGTCTTCCTGGCCACGGCCTGCGCGGAGATGCCCGGCGTCACGTACAGTCCGAACTTCAGTCCCTTGCCGTGCACGTAGTCCGCGAGAACCTCCATGCCGTCCTTGGAGCCGCTGCCCGGGAACAGTGATCCGTCCGTCACCCACCGGCCGTTGGCGTCGACATCGGGCCCCTGGCTGCCCGGGCACTTGTACCAGAAGTCGTCCATGTTGGCGTAGTTGTAGCCGAGGTCCTTGAGGCCGGTCGAGACGAGGGCGTCGACCTGGTCCTTGAACTTGGCGGCTGTGGGGTCCCGTTGCAGGAACCCCCACCCGCTCCACCCCATCAGCGGGGCCTTGACGGCCAGTCCGTTGTCCGAAGCCTCGGCTCTCGGAGCCGTTGCCTGCGGCGCCGCCAGGCCCATGCTGATGACGGCCGTCAGGGCCAGCACCTTCCATCGAGATTTCAATGTTCCTCCCACCGCGCGGGTGTGCTTGTCGTCGTCGGATTGCTGGGGTCGCCTACTTGTGGGTCCGCTGCTGGTGCGTGCCGCCGCCGCGCGCGGTGCTTCAGCCGTGCACGGGGACGGTCCTTGTTGCTCCGGTGCCTCGGGGATCAGGGCAGCTTCCACTTCTGGGCACCGGTGGCGTTGCAGTCGAAGATCTGCAGCCGGGTACCTGGGGTGGTGGAGGCGGCGGGGACGTCAAGACAGCGGCCGGAGGCGGGGTTGCGCAGGGTGCCGTCGGGGCGTGCCTGCCAGACCTGGGCGCCCGTGCCGTTGCAGGCGTAGAGCTGGACCAGCGTCTTGTTGGCGGTGCCGGCCGCGGCGACGTCCAGGCATTTGCCCAGGACCTGGAGAGTGTCGCCGGACACGGTCCACTCCTGGGCGGCGCTGCCGTTGCAGGGGTAGAGGGTGATCGGGTTGCCGTCCGTGGTGTCGGCCGCCTTGTCGTCCAGACACAAGGACGACAAGAGGCCGGAGACGATCGGGCCCGTCCTGGCCGTCGGCGTGGTGGTCCACACGAACGTCGCCTTCCCGGCCGCGCCGGTACCGTCGGTGGCCGTCACCGTGACGGTGCTTGTCCCGGCGGAAGCGGCGCTGCCGGAGATCTTGCCGGTCGTGGAACTGATGGTGAGGCCCGACGGGAGGCCTGTCGCGCTCCAGCGCAGAGTCTGGCCCGACGCGGAGTCGATGGCTCGCAGAGTCAGACTCGCGCCGGTACCGACGGCACTGCTCATACCGACCGGGTTGTCGACCTCGACCGAGTTGCCGGTAGCCGTGGAGTCCACCTTCACGCTGCCGTTCAGCTGGGGGCTGTCCGACGTGTTCCCGACGGCGATGCCGTACGTGCCGGTGGTGGCGGTCCACTTGACGGCGGAGGTGTTCCAGGTGGACAGGGCCCGCATCGGCACGGAGAAGGTGATCTCCTTGCTCGCGCCGGGCTGGAGGTCGACACGCTGGAAGCCCCTGAGCTGCTTGCCCGGCTCTCCGGTCGCGGCGGGGGCTGTGACGTAGAGCTGCGGGACGTCGGCGCCGGCGCGGCTGCCGGTGTTCTTCACGGTGGCGGTCACCGTGGAGTTGCCATGTGTGTCCGGGCCGGTGACGTGCAGGTCGCTGTACGCGAACGACGTGTACGAGAGGCCGTATCCGAACGGGAAGAGAGGCGCGATGCCCTTGGACTGGTACCAGCGGTAGCCCATGGCGAGGCCCTCGGAGTACTGGACTGTGCCGCCCTGGCCCGGCCACTGCGCGGCGGTCCGCGCGGGGACGTCTGTCAGCGATTTGGGGAACGTCACCGGGAGCTTGCCCGACGGATTGACATCACCGAACAGCAGCGAGGCGATGGCGGTGCCTTCGCTCTGGCCCGCGTACCAGCTCTCCAGTACGCCGTCGACGCCGTCGAGCCAGGGCATCGTGACGGCGGATCCGGTGTTGAGGACGACGACGGTGTGCGGATTGGCAGCGGCCACCTGGGCGATCAGCTGGTTCTGATCGCCGGGCAGTTCGATGTCCTTGAGGTCGGAACCCTCCGACGTGTCGGCCTTGGCGAAGACGACGGCGACGGAGGACCTCCTGGCCAGGTCCACGGCAGAACGGATCGCACTGGTCGTGTAGTCGGCGGGTGTCCAGGAGAAGGTGAGGCCGCTGCCTCCGCTCTTGTTGTAGTAGTCGATCTCGACCGGGACCGACTGGCCCGCGGTGAGCTTGACGCTCGCCGCCGCGGTGGTCGCCTGCTGGTCGCCCCACTGGTCGACGATCTTCTTGCCCTCGACGATGACGCGGCTGCCGTCGTCGCTGTTGGTGGCGAAGGTGTACACGCCGGTCGCGGGGGCTTTCAGGGTGCCGGTCCACTTCGCCGACCAGTTGGTGGAGTTCACCCCGGAGCCCGGGGAACCGCCGTCCCAGTCCTCGTCGAGCGTCGAGATGTTCTTGGTGAGCACAGGGTCACCGGACAGCGTGGTGTTGTTGTAGAACCTGCCGGTCAACCCGCTGCCGCCGCCTGAGGACGGGGTCACCACGCTGGCCGGCACCGTAGCGAGGGCCGAGGCGGATGCCGATCCCTGCACATACTGGACATTCACATCGGACCCGGCTCGGGAGGCAATGCCCTGCTGCGGGCTGACCACGGAGTCCGCGTGGACCGAGGCGCTGCCACCACCAGAGTTCTGCCAGCTCCCCAGGACGGCGACAGAGGAACCCTTGGCGGGGGTGAGCGGCAGGATCTTGTCGGAGTTCTTCAGCAGGACGGATCCCTGTTCGGCGACCTGGAGCCCGGTGGCGACATGGTCCGCCGTGCTCACCTGGGTCGCCTTCGATCCGGTCGGTGCCTTGTCGAACAGCCCGAAGGTGAACATCTCCGTGAGGATGCGGCTCGCCATCGTGTTCAGCGTGGCCTGCTTGACGGTGCCGTCTGCCAGCGCGTTCCTGAGCGGGGTGCCGTAGTAGTTCCGGCTTCCCATCTCCATGTCCATACCGGCGTTGGCGGAGTCCGCCCCCGCGTGGGTGCCTCCCCAGTCGGAGGTGACGTACCCCTTGAAGTCGAACTGGTCCCGCAGAACGTTGGTGAGCAGTTCCTTGTTCTGGCAGGCGTAGGTCCCGTTGACCGTGCTGTACGAGCACATCACCGACGAGGGAGCGCCGTCCTTGACGGCGGTCTCGAAGGCGGGGAGGTACTGCTCCTGCAACGTCCGCTCATCGACGATCGCGTTGTCGTCGGACGAGTTGCGGTAGGTCTCCTGGTTGTAGACCGCCATGTGTTTGAGCTGCGCCATGACGCCCTGGCTCTGAACTCCGCGAATGTGCGAGGTACCCATGGCGCCGGCCAGATAGGGGTCTTCACCCAGCGTCTCGAAGGCCCTCCCGAATCGGGGGTCACGCACCAGGTTGACCGTCGGACCCAGATCGACCTCCGAGCCCTTGCCCGCCTGCTCCTTGCCGACCACTGCTCCGTACTTCTGCATCGCCGCGATGTCCCAGGTGGCCGCCGCGCTGACCGCCGAAGGGAGCTGGGTCACCCCGGTCAGATGCTGGCCGACGCCGGAAGGGCCGTCGGATAAGTCGAGTTCGGGCACGCACAGGGACGGAATGGCCGGGACGACTCCCGCGTAGGCGTCGCCGTTCCCTGCCACCATCGACAGCTTCTGATCCTGGGACATCGCCCCGAGCAGCTGCGAGACCCGGTCGGGCACCGTTGCGGTCGACCCGACCCACGGGCACAGGGTGCTCGCCCGGGCCGGGGCGGCAGCGCCCACCTGTCCGGCGATGCCCGCCGCGACGAGAGCACCGCCCATCGCGGCGCTGAGCCAACGTTTCCGTGACATGAGACCTCTCCGTTCAGTCACTGCTGAGGAGGCCGCCCGCGGCTTGGGACGACCGGAGACGTGCATGGGTCCTCGTGGTCGAGGCGTGGTGATGGCGACGGGCTGCCGGGGCGGCGCCTTCCCGAGCGGCCCGGGGAAAGCGTCGTAACGGCCGGCGAGCCGGATCCACCGGCAGCCTCCCCGTCCCGAGGTGCGCGGTTGGCCGAGGGGTGAGAGCGGGCGGCTGCGGTGTGTGGGACCGGCAAGGATTGCCGTGTCCCAGCGTGCCCACGGCGCTGGTTCGTTGGGGGAGACTCGGTGCACCCACCGAGGGCATGGCGGACAGTGTTATGTCGTGTTCGATTGAGTGTCAACGCTTCACACAAGAATGAACAGAAAACCAAATAGCGTGGCCGCTCTCGACGCTGTTCAACCGGTACGGATACGAGGGACTTTCGGACCCGCGGCATACCGTGCGCGCCCGCACCACCTCACAGCGAGGACTCCCTCTTCAACGTCACCACCAGCGGCGTCACTTGATCGCGAGCCTCACTCCCCGTCAGCGGCTCCATGGCGCCTGTCTTTCATCACCATCCGGAGAGCGCGCCTCCAAAGTCCGTTGTCGGTGTGGACATAGACGCATGAGCAAGCCGAGCGTAGAACTACGCTTGCGGAATCCCCCGTTCAACGTGGTGCTTTCTGTTGGAACTGCACGTGAGCCGGTCACCCGCTGAAGAGCTGCGCGCCCGTAGCGTTGGCATACGTGTTGTCGGGCATGTCGACGCACGGTCCGAATTCCTGGCTCATGAGCACACCGTCGACGTCGGCGGAGCCACAGGTCGTCATCCCCGCGGTGTACGGGCAAAGGGCCGAGGCGAACCCGCCGTTACGCGGCATGGGTACGGACGAGACGTCAGAGGCCGTAACCCCCTTGGTCTCCCGGACGAGCGGCCCGGGGCCTCCCGGACGGCCTCCAGGAGCCACTGCCCGCCGCCAAGGAAGTTCAGCGGCGACTGAAGGTCTTGGCGCCGACGGCTGAGATACCGCCGACGAACCGTCGGCCACCCGCTCGGCGGACCAAGGACGCCTCCTGTCCGGGGTCGCCGCCAAGGAACTTCGTCTCGCCCCAGGCCGTCGGGAGCTGATCAAGGATGCGCAGCGCGCCCGGCCGCGACTGGTAGCTCTCGGGACTCTCCGCGTAGTCCTGCCGGCCCGACTCGAACACCAGAGCGGTCGCCGGCGAGAGTTGGCCCCGAAGTCACCCAGGGAGGGCTGGGAGCGGCGGCCTCGGGAGAGGCGGCTCCCGAGGACCGGGCGGCCACGGAAAGGACCATCCCCTAGAGGACCAAGAGCACGGTCCTTCTTCTTCTGGACATCTCAACCCTTCGCCGAGGGAAACGGTGCCGCACAGTGTGCAGTTGTGTGCGTTTCCTCGTCAACGCTCCGCGCATAGATGATCAGGACTGCACGCGGGCCCCGTTGATCGGGAGCGATTGATCACGCCCACAAGCAGCGAGGAGTTAGAATTCCAAGCTTGTTTGTCACCGTGGACATAGACGGGAATGCAGGGCGGGCGTAGAACTGGCCTGCGGTCACTCTCGTTGCAACTTGGTGACTTCTGTTGGAATCGCGCTGGAGCGGCACCAACGGAACCGCTTCGGTCGCCGACGCGACCACCCTCGACCCCAGCTCCGCACATCACGCCAGGAGGCACAATGTCGCTCGACAACTCGAGCCAGGCCCGCACCCGTTCGTCGTACTCACGCAGGGGATTGCTCAAGGGCGCGGGAGCGGCCGGCCTTACGGTGACCGCAGGCGGACTGATCGCGTCCTGCAGCGACGACGGAAACTCCGCGGCATCGAACAAGCCGTCGGGGCCCGTAGCAGGCAGCACGGTCACCTTCGGGTCGAACTACTCGGATCCGGCGACCCGTTCGGCTTTCAAGGCACTGACGTCCGCAGGAACGGCGAAGACGAAAGCCAAGGTGAAGATCAACACGGTCGACCACAACACCTTCCAGCAGAACATCACCAGCTATCTGCAAGGCACTCCGGACGACCTGTTCACCTGGTTCGCCGGCTACCGCATGCAGTACTTCGCTGCCCAAGGGCTGGCAGAGCCGCTCGACGACGTCTGGGAGAAGATCGGCGGCAACTTCGGTCCCGTCGCCAAGAAGCTGTCAACCGGCCTGGACGGCCACCAGTACCTCGTGCCCCTCTACAACTATCCCTGGGTCGTCTTCTACCGAAAGAGCCTGTTCAAGGAGAAGGGTTACACCGTACCCACCGACTGGGACGCCTATGTCGCCCTGTGTAAGAAGATGAAGAGCGACGGGCTCATCCCCATCGCCTTCGGTGACAAGGACGGATGGCCCGCTCTCGGCACGTTCGACATCCTCAACATGCGGATCAACGGCTACGACTACCACGTCAAATTGATGAAGCACGAGATTCCGTGGACCGACCAAGGTGTCCACACCGTCTTCCAGCACTGGGCCGAGATCATGCCGTACGTCCAGAGCGGTGCCAACGGCCGCGTCTGGCAGGACGCCGCCAAGACGCTGGAGTCCAAGAAGGCCGGAATGATGTTCCAGGGCACCAACCAGGTCGCGGCGCAGTTCGTCAGCGACAAGGCGGATCTCGACGACCTCGACTTCTTCCCCTTCCCCGCGATCAATCCCAAGTGGGGCCAGGACTACATGGACGCGCCCACCGATGGCTTCATGCTGTCCAAGAAGGCAAAGAACCCCACCGCCGCGAAAGCCTTGCTGGAGTACATCGGCACCGCGGCAGCCGAGGCCGAGTACCTCAAGTCCGACCAGTGGGATGTCGGGCTGGCCAAGGGACTGCAGGTGCCGACCTACAACGCGATCCAGAAGAAGTCGGTCGTCGAGATCGGCAAGTGCAAGGCCGTCGCCCAGTTCATGGACCGCGACGCCGATCCGGCCATGGCCACCGCGATGATCTCCCTGATCCAGAAGTTCGTCGGCGACCCCTCCACCGGCGGCATCGCGGCCCTCCAGAAGAGCGCCGAGTCCCAGGCGAAGGCGATCTACACCGGATGAGCGCCCTCGCCCAGGCCCGTCGCACGCCCGCGCCACCCGAGCCTCCACCGCACCATCGGACCGCCCGCAGAAGCCGGCGCCTGCGGCACATGAACACACGGGACCGCCTGGTCGCCGTCCTGCTGCTCGGCGTCCCCCTGCTGCTGGCCCTGACCTTCGTTTGGATCCCCGCGCTCACCACCGTCTTGTTGTCGTTCACGCGGTGGAACGGAGTCGGCGACCTCCACACCAAGGCCTGTGACCCGGCGCTGCCCCCGATCCTCAACAACGGCTGCGTGAACGGCGTTCAGAACTATCACCAGGCCGCCACCAACTACCCGGAGTTCTGGCCCGCTGTCCAGCACAACCTGATCTGGCTCGCCGTCTTCGTCGTCATCGCCACACCGCTCGGCATGCTCTTCGCGGTCGTCATCGACCGGGGCGTCCGCGGCAGCCGCATGTACCAGAGCATCCTGTTCCTGCCGGTCATGCTGTCACTGGCCCTCATCGGCATCATCTGGGAGTTCATGTACTCGCAGAACTTCGGTGTGATCAACACGGTCATCGGGCGGGACGGCGACAACAACGCCATCGACTGGCTCGGCGACCCGCACCTGAACCTGTGGGCGGTCCTCGTGGAAGCGACCTGGCGTCAGGCGGGATACGTGATGGTCCTCTACCTCGCCGGGCTGAAGGCGGTCGACCCGACCCTGCGGGAGGCGGCGCTCATGGACGGTGCCAACGCCTGGCAGACGTTCTGGCGCGTCGTCTTTCCGGTCATGAGGCCGATCAATGTCGTCATCATGGTCATCACTGTCATCGAGTCGTTGCGCGCCTTCGACCTTGTCTACATCACCAACAAGGGCATCAACGGCCTGGAGCTGCTGTCGGTCCTGGTCACCGCCAACATCGTGGGAGAGACCCAACGGGTCGGCTTCGGCTCCGCACTCGGTGTCGTCCTGCTGCTCATCTCCCTGGTCCCGATCTGCCTCTTCCTCCGTCAGACCTTTCGCCGAGAGGACACCCCGTGAGCACGACGACGCGAACGGCAGTCCCGTCCCCGCCGACGCGCCACGGCCGAAGGCGCCCACGCAGCCAGGCCCTCTCCCAGGTTTTCCTGGTCAGCGCATCCGTGCTGTGGCTGTTGCCTCTCCTGTTCGCCCTCTACGTGGCCCTGCGACCGTATGCCGAAACCCGACGACTCGGATACATGTCTCTGCCGCACTCCCTGACGCTGGCCAACTTCGGCGACGCGTGGTCGCAGGCGAGCATGGAGCGCTTCTTCTGGAACTCCATCCTGATCACCGTGCCGGCGGTCGTCATCGTGCTCGGCCTCGCCTGCGGAGCGGCCTTCGTCCTCACACGTGTGAACATCAAGGTCAACGTAGCCCTGCTCATCCTGTTCACCGCCGGCAACCTGCTGCCCCAGCAGGTCATCATCACGCCGTTGTTCCGGATGTACCTGAAGATCCCGCTTCCCTCGTTCCTCGGCGACAGCGGTCTGATGTACAACTCGGCCTTCGGACTCATCACCATCAATGTCGCGTTCCAACTGGGATTCTGCATCTTCGTGCTGAGCAACTACATGAAGTCCATACCGGGAGAGATGTACGAAGCCGCCCTCGTGGATGGAGCGGGCCTGTGGACACGCTTCTGGCGACTCACGATCCCTTTGTGCCGACCCGCCCTCGCGGCACTGGCGACTCTGCTGACCACCTGGATCTACAACGACTTCTTCTGGGCGATCACGCTGATGTCGTCCGGTGAGAAGCGTCCGATGACCTCTGCCCTGGCCAATCTTCAGGGGCAGTTCGTCAGTAACCAGAACCTCATCGCTGCCGGCGCGATGCTCGCCGCGATCCCGACCCTGGTGGTCTACGTCCTGCTCCAGAAGCAGTTCATCTCCGGTCTCTCCCTGGGATCGAGCAAGGGATGAGACAGGAGAGCGTCCAGCGAGGCCGCGCCGACATCGCTCACCTCCACGTCAAGGAGAGCCCCACACGAGATATGAGCAAAAGCGTTTACGACAACGCCTCGAGGCTTCCGTTGCCCCCCTCGCACTGGCACTGGCCGGTGGCGGCCTGAGCTGCGCTGCCGTGTGACGGTGAGAGGTGCGGCCGGGACCCGAGGCTCCGCAGGACAGGTTGTGGCGACGCTCGTCCTCAAGATCGTCGCCGATTCAGCAGCCACCACGTGGTCACCAGGTCCTCGGTGCGACGCAGATCCAGTTGGGTGAGCTGCTGAAATCGGTTCACCCGATACCTGACGGTGTTCGGGTGCACGGCGAGTCGACGGGCCACCTCGCCCACGTCCTGGTCACATTCGAGGTAGATCCTTGCCGTCACTTCGATCTCCCCGTTCGATCGTCCGGCGCGCTCCAGCGCCGTCAGATGACGGGCGGAGAGCCTCTCGGCGGTGTGTGCATCGCCGAGTACAAGCGGCCTCGGCCCCAGGTCAGCAAGGTGGACCACCCCCGACATGGCGAACTGCCGCGCGGTCTCCAGCGTCAGCACTGCCTCGTCGAACCCTTTGGCCAGCTGATCGAGCGGAAGCGACGGGCCGGCCGCGACAAGGTGGCGGCCGACCGATTCCGGCACCCGCTGCACGATGAATCCGAGAGCAGGCCCGATGCGTGCGAGCAGTAGCCGGTCCACCGAGACTTGGACTGCCGAGGCGACAGTGCGGCGGATCGTCTCGGCGTCGTCGGGCGTTTCGGCTCGCGCCGCCAACGCCACGTAGGACGACTGGGGGGCAAGTCCGAAGGCCTGGGCATCGCAGTTGATCTGCTCCGCGGGAAAAGAGCCGCTGAGCACGCCGGCCGCGAAAGTCGCGCGCCGTTCCGCGTCGAAGTGTGCCCGTTCCAGGGCAAGTTCGTGCTGGATCCGGGCAAAGATGCCGGATGCCTCATTGGCGAACTCCCACGTACTGTCGTGCGCCGCGAGCAAGAACGCAGAGGGCATCGCCACTTCGGCTGCGACCTCGTCCAGAAGGGAGAGCATCGCTCTCGATCCCAGCTTGTAGCCGAGGGCGAGATCATCGAGCGGAATTCCCCGAGCCGCACGCTCGTGGGCATGGTCCCAAAGCACCTCGCGCAACGCGTCGTCAGGCACCCGCTGAGAATTCAGCTCCGAGATCAAGACGTCCAAGAAGCGCTGGGCGGACGCCTTGACGTCGTCGTCCGGCAGCACCTCATAGCTCGGCAGATGACGGCGGGCCAGCACCAAGAAGCGGTCTGCGAAGACGTCGCGCAAGAGACACAGACGTGCGACGGCGGCATCCACCGCGGTGCGCGTCTGCTCTTCCAGGGTGGCAAGGTCGGGCATACGCCGAAGGACCGGCCATGCGGTCGGGGGTTCGGGCTCCATGATCGCAGCCTATGTACGGGTCATTGTCCTGGGGAACGAGGTTGCACAGACAAATTCCTTACGTTTGTCCTTCTCTCGCCCCGGATGGGGCGATCCCGCTGACGCCGATACTCACAACGACTTTGTTCTGGTCGCCAGATCACACTCCTGCCATGGACGCGAGAAGCTCCCGCATCCGACGGTGCCCGTTCAGCCGAGGGAGAAGGTCGGCGAGGACGCTGTCGACGTGGGCCCTTCGTGGCGGGTCGTCCTGTGGGCGGGTATGTGCTCGCGGCCCTTGGCGGGCTCCAGGCCGACGACCCGGGCCTTGGAGTCGAGCACGACGCGGTCACCGGTGATCAGGGTGAGGCGGTGCTTGGACGTGAGTTGAGCCTTCGGAGCACTCGCCTGCTCGGCTTTCGCCGACGCCGGGCTGGTCATGCCCGCCGCCAGGGCCACGGCGGCCGCCGTGCCGATCGTGACCGCGCATGCCTTTTTCACTTGTCTGCGCAAAACTCCCCCTCGTGGAAGTACCGGGAGACATTCCCCTCATCACCCGGCCGGAGGAGCTTTCGCACGCACGTACGCACACCCCCCGAGCGCGCAGTATGCCGGTGAGGTGATCACACAAGTGCGTGACAACGACTCCTTGTTACACGTTCGTCGCGTGGGCAGGCCCCGGCCGGCATTGTTTTCAGAGGATGCGCAGGACGCCGACGACTTTGCCGAGGATCTGGACGTCGTCGGCGGGGATCGGCGCGTAGGCCCGGTTGGGGGCATCGGCACCGGGCTGAAGGTGGGATCGCTGATCTCATGGAATGGCGCCTGCTCTCGGCAGGGATCGTCCGCCCGCGCCCGCACGTCTCGGGGCGGGTCGAGCTGGAGACCGCGGGGTGAGCTGATCCCTCAAGGGGGCTGCTCCCCGGGCACGCCGGGCGGAGAGCGGTCCGCGTTCACCGTCCGGGCGCCGGCTCCGAGGCACCGGACGTCGGCAGGGCGTGGAGTGCGCCGTGGGAAGCGGTGGCGTAGATCGTGCGGCCGACGAGCGCGTACGTGGCCGCGAGGATCTGGCCGCCGAGATCGAGGCTCTGCAAGGAGGAGCCGTCCCGCGCGTCCAGGAGATGCAGGCGACCGTTCCAGCCACCCGCGTAGATCGCCGAACCGTCGGTGCACAGCGTGAAGAACTCCTCGCCTTCGACATGCTCCACGCACCAGAGGACCTCGCCGGTGGCGACGCTGCGGCAGTGCACGACACCCGCGGTGTCTGCGATGAACAGCCTGTCGCCGATGCTGAGCGGCGCAGCCACGACCGGTGCGCCGAGTTCCACCTCCCACAGAGTGGATCCGTCGGCCGCCCCCAAGGACCGGAGGCCGCCGTCCGCGTCGGCGACGACGAGCGCCTGCTCCAGGGCCAAGGGTGAGGCGAGCAGGGCGGCGGGAAGCCGTACGGCCTGCTTCCAGCGGATGCCGCCGTTCTCGTCGTCGACCGCGAGGAGTTCGCGTCCTTCCCCGGCCGAGAGGTAGACCTGGCGGGCGTCGGCCGCGACCGGTTCGGCCGGGCCGCCTCCCTCGTCGGTGAGCGGTTCGGTCCGCCACCAGACGCGCCGCGTGACGGCGTCGAAGTGGTGGAGGCAGCCGGTGCTGTCCCCGAGGAACACGCTCTGACCGCGCAGGAGTACGCGCGCGTCGGTGAGGCTTCCCGCGGGGACGGACCACCAGCGGGTACGGGAGCGGGTGTCCCACGACTCCACCCGGCCGCCGGAGTCGCTGATCAGCAACAGGGCTCCTTCCGCGTGGAGTCGGACGGGCGCGGTGAAGTCACGCAGGTGGTCCTCCTGCCTCCCTGTCGCCCCGTCCAGCCAGCGCACGCCACTGTGGTCCGCGACGACCACGCCGCCCTGTTCCGTGGCCACCGCCGTGTGCGGCCACTCCCCCACGTCGGTGCGCCAGCTGCGTCGGCCGGGCCGGAACGGGACCGTCAGGTCCGCCGCGTTGCCGACGCCCGCGAGGAAACGGCCCAGTTCGGACCGGTAGCCGGCGAGGGTGCGGCCGATGCCGTCCGGGAGCCGCAGCGTACCGGGCAGGCCGAGGCATCGGGCGACCTCGTCGAGAGCGGGCCGGTCGGCCGGGTCCTCCGCGAGACAGGACCGGATCATCCCGCCGATCGTGTCGTCGGGCAGGCCTGTCAGGTCGGGTGCCGTGCCGGACACACGGCGCATGAGCATCGCGCGCGCGTTGCTCTCGCCGGTGTAGGGCGGGTGCCCGGTGAGTGCGTACAGGACGATCCCGCCGATGCCGAAGACGTCGGTCGCGGCGGTCGTCTTCGCGAGTCCGAGGATCTGCTCGGGTGCGCAGAAGTGGGGATGGCCGATCACGGTGTCGAGGGAGACGGTGACCCGCTGGCCGCGGATGCGCGTCAGCCCGAAGTCGATGATCCAGGGACCGTCGGACGTGAGCAGGACGTTGCCCGGATGCAGGTCGCGGTGCAACAGGCCTTTGCCGTGTGCCGTGTTGAGTGTGTCGACGAGTTCGGCGGCGATGGCGTGCACGGTGTGGCGGGGCAGTGCTCCGCCATGCGACTCGATGATCTGGTGCAAGGACAGCCCGGGGATGAAGCGCGTGGCCAGGGTGGGGCGGCGTCCGCTCCCGAAGTCGAACGAGAGCAGTTCGGGGATGCGTGCGCCCTTGCACCGGTCGAGGGCCTTGCTCTCCTGGTGGAAGCGCTGCAGGTGCTGGGTGTCGTCGGCGAACTCGGCCTTGAGGAGTTTGACGGCGCCCAGCGTGTCCAGTCCGCGGTTCTCCCCGACGGGCCGGCCGAGGTAGACGGTACCGAACCCGCCCGTGCCCAGCCTGCCCAGGAGGCGGAATCCACCGGCTTCCGCGGGGTCCACGGCCGGGTCCAACGGCTGCACCATGGAGGGTCCTTTCTGAAGGGGGCCGGGGTGTCGTCGCGGCCACGAGCCGTGCGGGCGGCCGGCGGTACGGCAGAACCGCGGCCCGTGCCTCGGCCGGAGCTGGATGGAACTCAGTGCAGGGCAACGGCCGGCCGGCTCTGCGTCTCGTGGGAGAAGCCGATCCCGCACAGCACCGTCGACTTGCCGATCTCACAGGTGCCGCTGTCGCGCAGCCGGTCGTCGCCGGGCCTCGGTGCCTCACGAACGCACTGCAGGACGAGGACGAGCCGGCCTCCTTCGTGCCGGCCCCGCACGGAGATCCGCGCCCGCACGCTTCCGGCGTCGGTCTCCTGGCTGACCTCCCTGCCGCCCAGCAGAATGGTCTGTCGCTCGCCGGAACGCAGATCCGTCACGACCAGCGCCCCGGACAGCTTCGGGTTGCGTCGCTTGTACGTGCGCCAGGCGGCCGCCGCGCCCAGCAGGGCGACGAGCAGGATCGACGGGTACAGCCAGCCGGGGGTGCGGGCGGGAACGGTGCCCACCAGGTCCACGTCGGTGACGGTGGGCCGGCCCGTGGTGAATTTGGCGTACCCGATCGAGCTGCGCACCGTTCGCGTCCACGGCGAGGAGACCTCGGCGCGGATTCTCACTCCGGCGCGGAAGTCGCGCGTGCCCGGCAGCAGGCCGAACTCGGCGTCCTGGGACCAGGTCAGCGTCGCCTCGACGGTCCGGCTCCGTCCGGGACCGATCGTCACCGGCGTGGCCGGAGCGGTGAGATGGACCGTCGCGTCCCCCGCTGCCGCGTCGGCCGTGAGGTCGACGTTCAGCGGGACGTGCCGGGCGTGCGAGGTCAGCGTGACGCGGACGGTCTCGGACCGCTTTCCGGTGCCGCCTCCGGCAGGCAGTGTGACCTTCCCCGTGCCGTGCCGTTCGAGTCCCTCGCCCTGGACGGAGACGGCGACCTGTTCGCCCTGGTCGGCACGCAGGACGCTCTCAGCCTTCTCTGCCCGTACCCGTTCCTTGGCGTCGTTGAGCTGCGAGCCCAGGGCCGCGGGGTCGACGGGCAGGATCCGCGGAGCCCCGAAGGCGCTGCCGAGGACTTCGGACACCTGTGTGCCGTCGGCGAGGGGCAGGCCGTAGCCGATGACGTCGCGGTTGGTGCCGAGGGCGTCGTACCGGGCCCTGAGCTGCTTCCACGCGGGTGTGCCGAGGCGGGCGTAGGGGCTGTCGGGTGCGTTGACGGCGCCGTCGGTGAGCATGAGGACCGCTCCGACGGGTGCCGTGCTGCGGTCGAGCTGGTCGGCGGCGACGTTCAGGGCGGCTCCGTGGTCACTGGCCGTCTCCTCGGCGGCGCGCGGGAGTTCCTTGCTGAGCAGCTTGCCGGTCCGGTTCGCCGGGGACATCGGGTGGACGACGCTGGTGGCGCGCCCGAAGGTGACGACGGCCACCTCGTCGGCCGGAGTGAGGGTCTTGAGGAAGGAGCCGAGGCGCTTCTTGACGGTGGAGTACAGCGGCTCTCCGTCGGGGCCCTTGTCCTGCATGGAACTGGAGGTGTCGACGAGGACGACGTACGCCGCGGGGACGTCGTCGACCTTGAGCGACCGGTAGATGCCGTCGCGGGGCAGGGGCTTGTCGGTGGCGGCGGCCGGTGCGGCGCCCGCGGCCGCGAGGGCGCCGGCCGCGGTCAGCAGCAGGGCGAGGCGCGCGGAGGCCTGGATGGTGTGCATGAGTTGTCCCCCCAAGGACGTGCGTGGACGGGTTCGGAGTCGGGGTCCTGGCGAGCTCCGGCGCTCCGGAGCGGCGGTCGAGGAACGGCGTCGGAGCGGCACGAGTGCTTACGGGCGGATGTGGGAGGCGCCGGCGTCGAGCCCGCGCAGCCGGTCGATCTCGTGGTCCATCTGCTTCTGTTCGTGGGCCAGGTCCTGTATCTGACGGGCGTTGTCGGCCCGCCGCTTCTTCAGGCAGTCGACGGCGTGGCGGATGTAGGCCTGCCACAGCGCGGGATCGGGCCCGCGGCGGAGGGCCAGTTCGAGTCGGCCGGTCTCCTGGTCCGCCCGGTGCGGGCCGTCCTGCGACGTCCAGGCGTTGCGGTAGGCCGTGAGGATGTCGAGGATCCGTTCACCGACCGGGCCCCGTGCCGCCCAGGACCGCAGGGGGGCGCAGAGTTCGTCGGGGTCGGCGCCCGCACGGTGCGCTTCGAGCAGTCGGGCGGCGAGTGCGCGGCGGTCCTCCGCGGTGTTCCCGACGGCGCGAGCGGTCCGGTGCACCGTGCGCAGGGAGAGGGCCGGCGCCAGTTCCGGTCGGTGGCGGGCGATCCGGTCGAGCCAGCGGCTGTCCTGCTCCGTCTCGTTCCAGAGGGGATTCCGGGTCAGCCGCGCCACGGCGTCGACGACCACGAGGTGAGTGGGGGAGCCGGGCCCCTCCAGCAGCCGCAGGGCGAGTTCGCGGCCGGTGCCCTCGGGGCCCTCGCCGGTCTCCGGGTCGACGGAGAGGACCTCGTCCAGCAGGCCTTTCACGACCCTGGCCGCGTGTTCGCGGACGAGGGGCGAGTCGAGTTCCGCCTGCAGTGTCGAGGCGTATCCGGCGAGCCGGGTGGTGACGCCGGCCGAGCCGGCCAGCTCCGGTGTGCGGGTCAGGGCGAAGAAGCCCTCCGGCAGCCGGTCGGTGAGCGAGCACAGCATGTCCCAGCGTGCGGCGGTCTCGGCGCGCAGCTGGTACGGCGGGCGGTCCAACGCGCGGTGGAGCTGCGCCTGCGGTGTTGCAACGGCCGGGTCGGTCGGGGTGCTCCGGCACGCGCAGGCCACGAGTCCTTCGAAGAAGCCGCTCCTGAGGAGGGGGTCGGCGAGTCCGCAGGCTGCGGCCGCCGCCAACAGCCGTGTGGCCGGACCCGGATGAGCCTCGGTCCACTTCTTCGAGAGACCGGCCGTCGCGTTCCCGGTCGCCAACAGGCCGTACAGCGGTGCGAGTTCGGGGCTGCCCGGCACGTCGGGCACCGACTCGTCGCAGAGCCAGCGCAGCCAGGCCAGGACCTGCGGGGCCGGGTCGTGCTGGTGCGCGCACACGGCCTGTACGAGCCGTCCCGCCAAGCCCGGGATGCCCAGCAGTTGCGACTGGGTGAAGGCCATCGTGCCGGGGCTGAAGGCGGTGATGGTGGGCAGCAGCCGGTCGACGACGGGATCCTGCGCGTCCGCCGAGGCGCGTCGCCGTACCTCGTCGACCACACAGGCCAGCGCGCGGTCGAGTGGATCGCGGCCCTCGCGCGTGTCGGGAGTCGCTTCGCGCAGCGACTCGAACCGGCTCCGGGCGTTGTCGAGTTGTCCGTCGAGCAGGTCGTCCACGAGCTGTTCCCAGAACGCCTGGGACACCTCCGCCTGCGGGAGATGGCGGGCCATGGCGCTCAGGTCGGTGGACCGCCCGGCCAGTTTGGCCGCGGAGAGCACGGCGACGGACTGGGCGTCGAAGACGTCGTGGCGCAGGGCGTCGTCGATCAACTGGTCGTCCACCGTCCGTCCGTGGCGCACCTCCTGCGCGAGAGCCAGCCCCGGGTTGAGCCCGGACAGAATGTGCAGGGCGTCGGCGTGCACGTGTGCCGAGTCGAGGTCGAGGGGTTCGCGGGAGCGGGCGAGATGGGCGACGACGGTCTCGCCTCCGTGGGTGTGCCATGCCTCGATGAGGAGGTCGAAGTAGGAGCGCGCGCCCGGGGACAGCCGGTCGAGGTCGGGGAGGCCGCCGTCCCAGACCAGGCCCGTGACGCCCGGCGACTCGTCGGCGACGCCCCAGTACAGACGCATGGGCACCTGGGATCCCGAGGAGCTGCCGGTCGCTGCGGACAGCGAGGCGCGCACGCCGAAGGGGAGCATCGCGGCGACGCAGTCCAGTACCTGGAGCAGGTCGAGGGGCTTGTAGTCGCGGGCGCCCGTCACCACGACGGGGCCGTCGAGGAGGCAGGCCGCGGCTGCCGCGAGCCAGTGGCTGCCCGCGGTCACCCGGTCGCTGATGGCGCTGCCCACATGGGCGAGGAGCCCGCCGCCGTCTCCGACGGGCAGGTGGACGGGCGCGACGCCGGACGCGGGCACGAACGGGACGGCTTCGACCGCGGCTCTGGCCATGTCGCACCAGCCGAGGGAGAGTTCTCCGATCCGGTCGGTGGGGACGGCGAAGTGGTGGATCCGGTGGATCGTCCGGTTCGTCCGGTCCACGTTTTCGGTGCTGTCCAGCACGTAGATGCCGAGGGTGTCGGTCCCGTCCGGAGTCCGCCCGGGTCCGATGGTGATCCAGGGGAGTTGGTCGCCGCGCGCCGGCGTGCCCGGCGACCAGTGGAGGATCGAGGCGTTGTAGTCGGCGCTCCGGTCGGGCGGATAGGCCGCCAACACCTTGTAGCCGCTGTTGGTCCGGGGCTCCTTGCCCCACAGGGCCCAGTGGGCCGTCAGTCCCGGTGGCATGGCGTGTGGTCTCCTCTCGTGGCGGTGGTGCGGTGCCGGGGGGTCAGGACTGCTGGGGGCCGACGCCCCGCAGGAAGAGGAAGGGTTCGAGGATGTTCACGGGCCGGGGCGGCGCGACGAGCCGTACGTCGTCCTCCACGGGATTCACCAGAGACGGGTTCTCGAAGTCGAAGCCGCGCTCGGGATCGATCCAGAACCCGACGGCCGAGCACACGAAGTACCCGACCCGCTCGGGGGCGAAGTACTGCTCGATCTGTTGCTGGATCTCGCGCAGGCTGCCGTGCGGGAACGCGTGGCACAGTCCGTCGAACAGGCGCTTGGCGTCCATCACTTCGGGCTGTCCGGTGCGGGGGTTGAGGCGGACGTTGCCCTGCTCGCAGGCGAAGCGGAACACCCGGTCGTCGTCGAACTTGGCCAGGCAGACGGCGATGCTGTGCGGCAGCTTGTTGCCGTGGCGTTCGCCGCGCATGTTGATCTCGGTGGCCACTCCCCCGAGGACGTCGGTGAAGAAGTCCGCGTTCTGGCGGGCGTCGTCGGCCACGGGTCCCTCGTCGCCGTTGACCTGCCACTCGCGGACGGGGTCCACCACGTACACCATGGCCCGGGCCGTCCCCAGGTCCTTGATGAGCTTGCCCCCCAGTGCCGCACCGGTCTGCGACCGAAGGTCGAACGCTTCGCCCGGCAGGTCCCGGAGCGTCACCTTGAACTCCGTCAGGTCGCGGCGATCGGCACCGCGCCGCCAGCGCTTGCCACCGCCGCGCGCGAACCGTGTTCCGCCGAGGTTTCCGGCCAGTGTGAAGCGGACCGGCCGCTGCTCGGTCAGGGTGGCGGGCGGGAACGTCCGGTCGCGGTAGAGGGTGTGTGCCAGGTCGCTCAGGAATTTCTGGGAGGCGTGGTCCTCCGGCCACATGTTCCACTCTCCGTACATGGGGTCCTGTACGGCTCGGGACAGCGCGGCGAGGAGCGTCGATTTGCCGCTTCCCATGCCACCCCAGAGGGTGATCGTCGATTCGGGTGCGGAGGCGTCCTCCGCACCCTGCTGGGCGGCCTCTTTCCGGGAGGCCTTCTCCGAGGCCGTCTTCCCGCCGGACTTGGCCCGTTTCTCGCTCGGGGAGGCCTCCTCCAGCTTCTCCATGAAGACGGGCGGCGGGGCCTCGGCCCTGTGCCCGGGGTCGGTGGTGGGCGGGCCCGGAGCCCTGGCCTTGTCGTCGTACGGCGAGGTGGGCGCGGGTACGGGCGGGGCGGGAGAGCCCCCGTTCACCGGCGCGGAGCCGGGGGCGCTCCGGGGGGCGCCGACCGGCGCCTGTGCGGGTGCCGGTGGCAGCGCGACCCGGCCACCCACCAGGGTGGAGGGGTCGAAGACGGCGAACGGTCCCTCACCCGCCCTGTCGCGTCTCTTCCGCTCCGGCCCGTCGTCGCCGTTGCCCTCGGCGCGCTCGTCCTTCATGACCATGGTGGTCTCCCCCAGGTGTCGGCGGCGGTACGGTCCCGCCGCGCGGTTGCTGTGCCGCGCACCCCCCGGTGCGCGCCTACGTCGTGGAGTCGTCAGCCGGCCGCCGCCGGCAGCCAGTCGCCCCCTGCTCCGTCGGACACGACCAACCGGATCGGTGTGCCGTCCTCGGGCAGGCCGAGGGCGGGTGCCGCGACGGCGGAGGCGATGGAACGGGGATCGTGCCCCGCCGCGAAACGCCCCTCGGCGCCGAACAGGTCCCAGGCGCGGTCCGCCCACTGCGCGAGATGCGGCTCGCCCGCCAGCCGGTCCATCCACGTCGGCTCGTCGACGACCGCGACACAGGCGACGCCGTCGTAGTGCCGCACCGACCGCAGCGCGGCCTCCCACTCCAGCCGGTCCGGGCAGATGCGTACCGCCGCGCCGCGCCGGAGCACTCGCGGTGGCCGGTTCCGTGGATGCGGAGGCCGGGAACCTACGACGAGGAGGACCCGGTGACTGTCCGGGCGCCACGCGTCGCGCCAGTAGGACAGTTCGTGCGGTACGTGTTCGAGGCCGGTGGCGAAGTCGTGCCGCAGCGCGCTTCGGTGCCAGCCGCCGAGTGCCTGTTCGGCGGCCTGCGGATCCGACAGGGCCACCCGGTGGACGAGGGGATCGCTGTGGTGGGGCCGGTCGAGGGGAGCGTGGTCGCGGTACCCGATCAGTCCGATGCGGAGTGTGTCCTCGTCCCCCACGGCGTCCCGTACGGCCGCGACGACGGCCGCCGCTTCCTGGAGCCGCTCCTCCACGGCCACACCTCCGTCGGCCTGGGGCCCCGCGATCTCGACGGCGAGCACCAGGTCGACGGGGCGGGGCCGGGACAGCCTGCGCGGAGTGTGGAGCGCGAGTGCGGCCCATGGCGACGTCTCGGGCTCGTGGGGACCGTCGTACCGGAGCTCCACGCGGTCCGGTGCGGTGAGCCGGTAGCGGAGGACGGCCCGTGCGCCCGGCGGCAGTTCGAGGCGGTCGGCCCGGAGGGAAGTCCAGCGCGACGGCGGGTCCTCGGGTCCGGCCGAGACGACCGCGGCGACGCTCTGGCCGACGGTGGCGCCGCCCGGTGGGGCCGCCACGGACACCCTGACGTCGGGGCCGCCGTCGCTGTCCGTGGGATCGCTCGGCCTGCTGCCCGCCGGGAACAGCATGCGTCGCACCAGCCCGACCGTGCCGGAGGCGCCGTCGACGTGGGCGCCCGCGAGCCAGACGGAGTGCCGCAGCGGCAGCCCCGCGAAGAGGTCGTCCGGTGTCTCGGGCCAGTGGACGGGCAAGCGCACACGCAGTACCGACTCCTCGGCGGCCCGCAGCACCTCGGCAGCCTGCTCGACGAGTGGCCAGCCGGCGGCTCGTACGACGAGCACGAGAGGCCCGGCCGAAGGTGGAGACCGGCGGGCGAAGGCACACAGGCGGCTTCCCAGTGAAGCGACGATGTCAACGGACTCGGCGCCGGGTCCGGGGTTCGCCCTGCCGTGCGCAGAGGCCGCCCGGTCGTCCATGGTGGGAAGTCCCGTGTCTGCTGCGGCGGTTCCCCCGGCGAGAAGGAAGAGGCGGAGGAGCCGTGCAGGAGGAAGTCCTTCCTCTGCGGACAGGGCATTGGGCCAATCCGTTTCAGCGAGTTGCCGGATATCCAGCCCGGAGCGATCGTCGTCATAGGAGACACGTGTCGTGCGGAGCCGCTCGCAGCCGACCTCCACAATGCGCAGCGACGGACAACGCCCGGATGCCAGGGACGTGAGAATCCAGCCGAGCCCCGACCGTGTGACGCGAGCCCGTTCCGCATCCTGCACGTCGTGCCACGCGCGCCGCCATGCCTGGGGCCCTGGTGTCGAATCCGCCAACAGATCTGTCACAAAGCCCTGTTCAGGCGCCCGCGGAGGCGAGCCGGTCATCACGCGTGCCGCGTCCAGTACGTCGGCGACACGCAACGCGGCACGGAGGTTCCCGCTCTCGTCGTCTCTCCCGGATTCCGCCCGCACGAATTCCCCCCGTCCCGCTGCAATCACCGGTGCGTCAACTGCCCTACGAATAGGCGTTGTTCACCGCGGTCAGGACGTGACTGCGCCCTGACCGAGAGCACGCGAGTCTGATCACACAACCCCCGGAGTCCCCACTCCGCTTACGCGTCACACTAATAGTCACGCGAGGGCCATCGCAGCATTTTCGGCAGCATCTCGACGACATTCGGCCAGCTCGATTCCATACCCCGAATTCGAAGCGAACAGAATTCCTAATCAGTCGAACACGCTCTAATTCTCCGGCCTTTACGACCCAGGACCGGCGTCGACTGTCGGTTGCCTGCATCGGGACCCACAGAGGGACGCGGGGGGGGACAATGTTCGGCATGACCACTTGAAGAGCGCACCACGTCCGGCGAGGCTGGTCGAAGGTCGGGACGTGGGACACGACCTTCGACGGGGATCAGCGGATCTGTGCGGCGTGCGGGACACCTGTCCACTCGTACCAGTACCGCTCCTACCCGTCCGACTCCGCGATGTTCGAACGATGCGTCGGGCTCGCCTGGTGTTCGGGCTGCCGGATCTACTCCGGCTCGATGGTGCACGTTCCGAGGAAGCGTGTCCTCGTGGACGCGCTGGCCTCGCTGCCCGAGGACGAGCGGGAACGGGTCGGGCGGAGCGAGACCAAGTTGGTCGAGTTCCTGGCCCGCCGCGCCCGGAGCGAGGCCGCACCTCCGGCCTCTTGATCGCCTGCGAATACCTCGTCCACGGACACCGGTCTCCCTGAATCCAGCCGCATCAGGGAAGCCGTGCCCGCTCTCGGCCTAGACCCCCGCCGAGACCCTCCCGGTCAAGACCGGAGTGGCGGATTCCATCGTCGCGGCCCCGCTCCTTGGAGTCAGCCAGGCGGCGACCGCCTCGTCGATGTCGACGAGGTCCCCGGCCGTGTCCGCCGCCCAGGCGATGTAACCGTCCGGGCGCAGCAGCAGGGCGGCACACGGGAGCCCGGGAACGGGTGCCGACCGCACCACGCGCAACGCACCGCGCAGCCTCGGCGGCGGAGCCCAGTTCGAGGCCGTGGCCCCGAAGCGCACCAAGGCCATACACCCGTCCGCCAGGAGCCTGATGGCGTCGACGGGCCCGTCGTCCGTGGCCAGTTCGAGGTTGTAGAGGAACCGTCCCTCCCAGAGGGACGGGTACCTCGATCGTGCCGGCAGCACCGTGTCCTGTCCGCTGACCATCAGGGCCAGCCGCACCGCCTCGGTGGCGACGTCCGCCGCGGTTCCCGTGGCTGCGGTCAGCTCCGCGAGGGACGCGGGCGTGTTGACCGGTCGCATCAGGTCCACCTGTTTCCGTACCTGCTCCAGCAGACGGGCCGCGGCCGGCCTGCGCTCCGCGTCATACGAGTCCAGCAGCCCTTCGGCGGCCACCCCCCGCACGGTGAACGCGAGCTTCCATCCGAGGTTCAGGGCGTCGAGCAGGCCTGTGCTCAACCCCTGTGCCCCGATGGGGAAATGAACGTGCGCGGCGTCCCCGACCAGCAGGAGCCGGCCCGAGCGGTAGGACCGGGCGAGGCGGGAGAAGTCACTGAAGCGGCTCAGCGAGCGCGGTTCGTCCATGTCGATGTTCCGGCCCATGACCTTCGACGTCTCACGCTGGAACTCCTCAAGTCCCAACGGGAGCCTGTGATCCGCAGCAGGCGTCAGGCAGTCGACGACCCGCAGATGCCACCGGCCGTCCTTCGTCTCCTTGGCGACGGCCCAGCCGCGCGGGGTGCGATGCCATCCCGGCTCGGGGACTCCCTCCCCCGCGCACCGCACGACCCCCACCATCGCGGCCACGGTCGGGGCGGACTCGTCGACGGGGATCCCGCCGAGGGCCCTTACGGTGCTCCGGGCACCATCGGCCCCGACGACGTACGCGGCCTCGAACTCGCTGCTTCCCCCGGGGTGTTCGGCCGTCACCACGACCGATCGCTCGCCGTGTTCGAGGCCGACCACGCGGTACCCACGCAGCACCACGGCTCCCGCGGCGCGGGCGCGCTCCTCGAAGTCCCGCTCAAGGACGGCCTGGGGTCGCTTCAGCAGCGGCTCCGGTTCACCGGCCGGGGCGGTCAGCTCCAGACCCCAGAGGCCCGCGAAGTGGAAGAGAGCGGACACCGGCCCCTCGGTCAACGGGAGCGCGGGGGCGGGCAGATACCCCCGGCGCGCCAGGACCTGGGCCGTACGAGCGTGCAGGGTGGTCGCCCTGGGACGGCCGGACACCTGGGCCCTCTCCTCCAGCACGACCGTCCGCACCCCGTAGCCGGCCAGTTCGGTCGCGAGCAGCAGCCCCACGGGGCCACCGCCCACGATCACGACATCCGTTCGGACACACTCCATCAACGTCGCCCCCCAGCGGTCACACAACACCGACGTCTTCGTCACCGGACGCACAAAAATATACCGGTCGCCTGGTTGTTTTCTCAGGGCTCCGCAGGGGCCTGTTCCGGCCAACTCCGAACAGCGGGCCTCCAGCACCGCTTGACGAAGGGGCCGGGATCTCACATCGACGGTTCCGCTCAGGTCGTGTCGTCACGGCCTGGCGCCGCGATGCGGTCGAGCCAGCGAACCAGCAGGGCGGTCTCCACGGGTTCGAGGGCTTCGGTTCCGTTCAGGTCCAGTTGAGCCCGGAGGCGGAGGGCGACGGAACGCAGGCCGTCACCCTCGTGCGCGGTGCTCGACCGGCCGAGCACCCTGGCGAAGACCGCGTCCCTCATCAGGTGGGAGACCGTCGGATCGTCGAACAATGACGGTGTCGCGATCTGGTTGAGCGCGAGGCCGACGTTCGCCGACAGGATCAACTCGGCCGCGATGTGGGGATCGACCTTGAGCGCGCCCACCGCCGCACAGCGCACGAGTTCCGCGACGAGCAGGTCGAACACCTGCTTCCGCGCGGTGGAGTGCGACCCCGGCCGGGGGGCGAACATCAGCCGGTAGAGCGCCGGATTCTCCTCGGCGAACGCCATGTGCCCGTCCCAGCCGGCCAGCAGGTCGGCTACCGGCTCCTCGGTCCGTTCTTTGGCTGTTTTCAGCGCGGTGTATCGCTCGTAGCCGTGATCCGCCACCGCGTCGAGCAGCCCGCGCTTGTCACCGAACAGCCGGTAGAGCACCGGCTGCGTCACGCCGACGGCCTCGCAGACGGCACGAGTCGCCACGTCATGGTCCGAGGAGCCCGCCAGTTGCCGCAGGGCGGCTTCGATCATCGCCGCGCGGATCGTCGCGTCCGTATCCATGAATCAAGGATACGTGTGATGAGTAACGACGTTACGCACTGCGTGGTAGCGTCGCCGTATCGCCGATTTCAATATACAGAATCTTCGATACGCACGGACTGGGGAAGGGAGGGTGCCGCGTCTGCGCGCCGGTTGCGGCGGCGTCGGTCTCACCACCAACGAGGTGGAGTCGACCGCACCGCCCGCGCCGACCTCCACAGCCGACGGGATCCAAGCCGGCCCCAAGAGTCCACGTCACCCAAACGCCAAGCAGAAAGCAGGAGTTGTCATGCCGTTCGCCAACCTGAAGGTGCCCGCCCACACCCTGACCCCGGAGTCGAAGAAGAAGCTCATCGACGCGGTCACCGCCGCCTACGCGGAGGTCTACGGCGAACGCGCCCGGGCCAACACGCTGGTGGTCATCGACGAGGTGGCTGAGGGCGGTTGGGGCCTGGGCGGGACCGTTCTCACGTCCGAGATGCTCGGTACGAGCTGAGCACCGGGAGGTCGGGCCGACGGCGGCCGAGGTCCGGCCTCTGCCTCCCGTCCCGCGTGGCGGCTCCGTTCAGCTCTCCGACACCCATTCCGGCACCCACGTGCCGGCCGCGCCGTAGCCGGCGTCCGAGGCGGCCAGATGGGTACGAAGGGTGGCCAACGCGGGATGGGGGTTGTCGCGGTGCCACAGGAGAGAGTGCGGGTAGACCGGCATGGGGTCGGTCACCGGGATCATGCGCAGCCCGTAGCCGGCGGGCCAGACGTGGCGGGTGTGCTCGCCCATGAAGGTGGCCAGGGCCGGGGTGTCGGCGATGGTGTCCAGAAGGGCGTCGGAGCCGAAGTTGGGGCCGGTCGCCTCGATGGTGAGACCGAACTCGGCGACCAGGTCGTCGTAGAAGACGGCCCACTCGGTGCCAGGGACGATGCCCGGCATCCAGATCCGGTGCCCCACGAGTTGCGCGACGGTGACCGACCGGGCGCCCGCCAGCGCGTGGGCGGGTCCGGTCATCAGCTGAAGCGGCTCGTCCAGCACCCGGACGGATGCGATGTCCGGCGGCAGGGGCTTGTCCGGGACGGCGACGGCGCGGAAGGACGCGTCGATGGTGCCCGAGCGGATGGCGGCGACGGCCGTCTCGATGTCGAACAGCATCACCACGTCGAGTTCGATCTCGGGATGCGCCCGGTGGAAGCCGCGCAGCAGGCCCGCCGCCGCGCCGCGCGAGGCGATCACGTCGACGCGCAACGCGCGGCGCCCGGTGTGGACCGACGCGAGCGCGCGTTCGGCGACGCGCAGCAGCTCGCGCGCGTGGGGCAGGAACGCCTGGCCGTCGATGGTGAGCTCGGCGCCGCGCGGGGTGCGGGTGAACAACCGCACCCCCAGGTTGCGCTCCAGTACCGCGATGCGTTTCGAGACGGCCTGCTGGGTGATCGCCAGCTCGGCGGCGGCCTCCTGGAACTGCCCCGTGTCGGCGGCGGCGACGAAGGTCCGAACGGTGTCGAGGTCCATTCCACCACCCTACGTACACAACCGATGGTTGTGAGCAGGCGGTCCTGCGGTTGTTTGATCCAGCGGAAGCCGCCCGCTTTGATGCTCCTGATCGCGTAATGGTTGTACGGGTGGGAAGCGAGGAACTCAGGGCATGAAGAGTGGCCGGCAGCCCCGAAGGCCGTTCGGACGGCTGCTCGGGCAGCGGCTGGGGCGGCCGTTCGGCTGGCTCTGGGGAGCGTACGGAACCAGCGCGCTCGGCACGTGGCTCGCCTTCGGCGCGTTCCCGCTGATCGCCATCCAGGTACTGCACGCCGGCCCGGCCCGGGTCGCCGCGCTCTCCTCCGTGGGAGCGGCGGTGGGTGCGGCGGTGGCGGTGCCGCTCGGCCCATGGGTGGAGTTCCGCCGCAAGCGGCCGGTGCTGATCACCATGGACCTGGTGCGGTTCGCGGCGCTTCTGACCATCCCGGTGGCCTTCGCGTGCGGCGTGCTCACCTTCGTTCAGCTGTTGCTGGTGTCCGTGGTGGTAGCGGCGGGTGACATCACCTTCCGCGCCGCCTCGGGCGCCTACCTGAAGACGCTGCTGCCGTCGGAGGACCTCCTTGTCGCCCATGCGCGCTTCGAGTCCACGGCCTGGACGACCACGATCATCGGTCCGCCGCTGGGCGGCGCGGCCATCGGGATCCTCGGCCCGGTGGCCACCGTGGTGGCCGACGCGGTCACCTACCTCCTCTCGGCCCTCGGCATCCGCGCGTCGGGAGCCCGCGAACCCCTGCCCGAACGGCGGGAGGCACGGCGCATGCGGGTCCGCGACCTGCTCGACGGGTGGCGATACATCCTCGCCGACGGGACACTGCGCCCGCTGTTCTTCAACACCGCCCTGTTCAACGGCTTGGTGATGGCCACGGAACCGTTGCTCGCCGTCCTCATGCTCAGCCGGCTCGGATACGAGCCGTGGCAGTACGGTCTCGCCTTCGCCGCACCCTCCGTCGGCGGCCTGCTCGGCTCACGTCTGGCCCGGCCGCTCGCCGCCCGGTTCGGTCAGCACCGGATCCTGCGCGGGGCCGGAACACTGCGCGCGATCTGGCCCATCGGGCTGGCCTTCATCGGATCCGGAACCCCGGGACTGCTGCTGGTCATGGGTGTCGAACTCGGGCTGATCTTCTGCTGCGGGGTCTTCAACCCGGTCTACGCGACCTACCGCCTCCAGCGCACCGCGCCCGACCGGGTGGCCCGGACGCTGACGGCGTGGACCGTGACGACCAAGGCGACGACGGCGCTCCTCACCGCGCTCTGGGGAGCACTCGCCGCCCTGCTCGGCCCCCGTACCGCCCTGGCCCTCGCCGGTGTCCTCCTGCTGACGACCCCCCTGCTGCTCCCCCGCCGAGCCGCCGCACCGGTCGACGAGCGGGTACCGGAACTCGCGGGTCCCTGACGGCCGGCCACGGAAGGCGCGGCCGTCCGAGGGCTGGGCCGGGCGCGCCCCTTCCCCGGGCCGGGGGCCGGGGAGGGACGCGACGGACGTCCGTCCCGTATCCGGGACGGCGCCGCCCGGATCAGATCGAGCCGACCACCTTGCGCGGGGTCACGCGGACGACGACGCGCTCGGCGTCGTCCTTCGAGGCGGGGTTGAAGTCCGCGTAGTCCTTGCCGGTGTACTTCCGCGACAGTTCGTCGATGAGTTCCTGACCGCCCTCCGTGGTCAGCGTGGCCGTGCCGCGGATCTCGGCGTAGGTGTAGGGCGCGTTCGGCGGGTTGATCATGACGGTGATCCGCGGGTCGTCCCGCAGGTTCTTCTCCTTGCGGCGGCCCACGGTCGTGGAGACCAACAGGTCATCGCCGTCCCGGCCGAGCCAGGTGATCGTCAGCTGCGGACTGCCGTCCGGCTGGATCGTGGCGATGGTGGCGAAGACCGGGTTGTCGTCGATGAGCTTCTTCAGGTCGTCGGAGAGTTCGGCAGACACGGAGCGGGTTCCTTCCCTCGGCTGGTTGCTGTCCCCGGGACAACTGCCCTCGCGGGAGATCAGCAACGGACAGCCTGCAAAATCGCGGCCGTGCCCGGCACATCCCGACAACTCGCCGCGCGGGGTTCACCCGTCCGACCCCATCCGGACGTGGCTTCGCCGACCTTGGGGACGCGAGAGAACGGGGGCCGCGGCGGCTCGTGGACGCCGTTCCTGCGCCTGCGGCAGTGATCGACGGGCTCGCTCCACACGATCGGATGAACCCCGCCTTCGGCGGCAACCGCATGCCGGGCCCCTTGAGTCACACATCGCACATTCACCGCACCACCTCAGGGGGAACCATGAGCCACCCGCAGCAGCCGCCGCAGCAGCCCGGCTGGGGAGGACCTCAGCAGCCCTACGGACAGCAGCCGCCGTTCCCGCCTCAGCCACCCAAGACGTCCGGCCGGGGGAAGGTCGTGGGGTTCGGCTGCCTCGGATGTGCCGGAGTGCTCATAGTCATCGGCATCATCGCCGCGGTCGCCAGTGGCGGCTCGGACTCGACCAAGTCCACGTCGTCCGCTTCGAAGAGCGAGACGTCTTCCGCGGACGCGCACAGGAGCAGTGGCCGAAGCGCCGGCAAGAAGCAGGGAACGGAGAAGAAACTCGTCGTCTTCAAAGCGTGGGGCACAGCGCCGTCCGGTGCCCTCGGCCCGCTGGACATCACGTACGGCTCCGACACGGACAGCCGCAAAGGCACCTGGAAGAACGGCAGGTTCGAGACCACTCTGCCCTTCAACGAGGACGCCTTGTACTACTCACTCACCGCACAACTGCAGGGTTCCGGCGACATCCACTGCTCGGTCACGGTCGCGGGCAACACGAAGAAGGGTCACGCGTCCGGCGGCTACAACATCTGCACCGCACAGCTCAGTTCCGGCCTGTTCGGCGACTGGAAGTAGGGAAGGCTGCCAAAGGGGTCGTTGCAGAGTCGCCTTCCGACCGTTCGCGCCGGTCCGCGGTCGCCGGCTGTCCCGCCGGTTCCACGGCCACCGCGACAGCGCGACTCCGCAGATCGAGCGCCAGGATCTCCACCTCGACCAGGGTGCCGACGAAGCCGGTCGCGGCAAGGCACGTGGCCGCCACCCGTGCTTCCCCCAGGGACAACCCGTGCAGGGCACGAAGGCTCCGCAACACGGGTACGAGGCTCAGCGCGTCGCCTGTCAGACGGAGCCGTGTCGGCCCGTGCTCCTGGAGCAACGCCTGTCGAATGCTCTCGGGCGTGACGGGACCTTCACCCTGCTCGCACCAGGCACTCGAGCAGTCCGCGCATCGCCCTTCCACCGTCCAGGCAAGCGTTCCGTGGTCGACGAACTGACCCACGTCGCACGTAGTGGTCCCGCCGCAGTCGGCGCATCGGCCGGAGACTTCGGCTCCCTGGGTGATCACAGGTCTCCTTCGCTTCGTCGGTGAATCCTGATCGCGACCAGGATTCGCCGGTAGACGCGTACAACCAAATCGCCCCCTCGACGGTCATCCAGTCGTCAGTGGTACGTCCCGTTGTTCACGGAGGCTCGTCAGTGCGCCGTTCTCTCACCATCGCAGTCGCTGTCGCGGCGCTCGTCACGGGTGCCGTGTGCGCCGCCGGCCCGGCCGGGGCTGCCCCGGTGGCGGCTGTGCCGGTCACGGACTTCAACGCCGACGGGTACGCCGACATCGCGGTCGCGGCGCCCGGTGGCACCGTGAACGGCAAGGACGACGCCGGGTACGTCACCGTCCTGTACGGATCCATCGGCGGTGTCGACACCAAGCGCCCCCAGGTGATCAGCCGCGCCTCCGCGGGCATACCCGGTGACGCCGTGAACTACGACTCCTTCGGCCGCGTGAGCGCCGCCCGGGACTTCGACGGCGACGGGTACACCGATCTCGTCGTCGGGTCGGAGAACGGGCCGACGATCATCCTGTGGGGCTCGCCCACGGGACTGAGGGACTCCGTGGCACTCTCGCTCCCCCCGCACAACGGCCCGCTGGCCGCTGGTGACATCAACGGTGACGGGCACGCGGACCTGGTCGTCGGCACCGGCCTGGTGGGCGTGGAGTTCGGCCCGATCTCCCGGACCGGCACGTCGTCGGGCCGCACCATCGTCCCCTTCGAGGACGAGGAGGACTCGCGCTACGAGTTCATCGTGGGCGACGTGACCGGTGACGGAGCCGACGACATCCTCACCACCCACGGCTTCGAGGACATGGGACACGGCACCCGCCTCTGGAAGGGTGGCAAGGACGGCTCCGTCACCCGTGTGCCGGGACCGATCACCCCCTCCTCAGGAGGTGTGGTCGCCGACTTCGACCGTGACGGGTTCGGCGACTTCGCCACCTTCAAGTTCGGCACGAGCCAGGAGGACATCACCATCCGCCCCGGCACGGTCGAGATCCGCTACGGCTCGCCCTCCGGCCTCTCCACCCGGACGACGACCATCACGCAGAACACTCCGGGGGTCCCCGGTGTCAACGAGACCGGGGACGAGTTCGGCCTCGCACTGGCAGCGGGCGACGTCACCGGCGACGGCTACCCGGACCTCGCCGTCGGGGTGCCCGGGGAGGACATCGGCAGCACCGACTCGGCGGGCAGCGTCGTGCTCCTCAAGGGCGGGCCCAAGGGGCCGACAGGCAGTGGAGCCCTCGCGTTCTCCCAGTCCACCAGTGGTGTGCCCGGCGCCTCGGAGCAGGGCGACCGTTTCGGCGAAGAGGTACAGCTCGCCGACGTGAACGACAACAACCGCGCGGATCTGATCGTCGCCGCCCCGTGGGAGGACGCCCCGAAGGTCGACTCCGGCGCGGCCTGGGTCCTGCGCGGCTCGAAGAACGGTCCGGTCACCAGCAACATCGCGACCTTCAACCCCGCCGGCCTCGGCACGCCGCAGGCGGACGCCCACTTCGGCTCCTCCTTCAGCCACTGAGGCACGCCGGACTCCAGCGCGGCGCTGGCGTCCGGGAGCGGGAGCGGGATGTCGAGCCCGGTCCGGTGCGGGCGGCCCGCTGTGCCAACCGCACCGTCTCCGGCCTGTTCCGCAGGCCCTCGGGCGCGGGAAGCAGGACCCTCGACGCAGGCCGGACTGCCGTGACACGTACCGGAGTACGTGGTGGTCTGATGCGGTAGGGGCGCCTGCGCCCTGATGTGCCGTGTGCAGGGCGACTTTGCCGAATAAGGCCGAAAGGCGCCCTGTCTCAAAGGTGTACCAGGCACTCACACTCGGAAAATGGCGGTTCTCAACAGTGTCAGCCTGCCTGAGTGCCTGTTGTGCTCCTGGAACGGGCCCGACGTTCGTGAGCGGGGACGGATCATTCGCCTGTCCGCCGAACTCTGCGACAGGTGCTGGAACAAGGTCGCCAACGAGCTTGCCCTGAGCGAGGGCGCCACGGCCGCGCCGGAGCCCGCGTTCGACCCGGATGATGTGGACCGGGTCGAGCCGCGTACGTGCCGGCGTTGCAGCGCGCCGGTGCGTTGCTGTCCGACCAACTACGACCGTTGGGTCGAACTGGCGACGTTCGAGTTGCCCGCCAAGAAGGTCCCTCCCCCGCACCGTTGGCGCCTGATGCGTCCGCGGGCGGTGAACACCCCGATCCCTGTGGCGACCGTGGCCATCAGGATCGGCGCCATCGACCCGACACCGGGCGAGCCCGTCGTTCCCGCCCATGCGTTCGTGTGCGTGAGGCGCGAGGCCTGACGTCAGGTCTGCACCCGCCGTCGGTGATCGACAACTGGTGGAAGACCTGGTTGCAGGCGGCGCGTGCTGAAGAGCCGGGGGCAGGACCGGCAGCGAGAGCGGTGAGGCGTACCGCCGACATCCTCCGCGCTGCCTCAGACCCAAGCCCTCGGGCGACGTACGTCAGGCATCAGCGCGATTGCTGCGGCAGGCCCTCAAAGGCTGCCGCAGCAAGACCGCCTCTGGCGCGCGGCACCGTTACCGGCCTCGGGCATCTCCACGTCGCCGTTGCGTCGAGGGCGGCGGCGAGAAGGCCTCCTCTTCGTCTTCCAGTGGCGGCAGCTCGACCGTGTACTGCGGCTGAAGGAAGAGATTCTGGTGCTGTGGTGCGGTCGATGAGCCGGGTGAGATCCGCGTCGGCTGGGCGGGAGCGGAGCCGGGTGAGACAGAGGTCATGCACAACCGTCCGGAGTTGAGGGTCGCGCGGATCCGGGGCTGAGATGACGACCAGCGAAAAGCGGTACAGGCCTGCCCCGTGTGCGCGGTTCCATTAGACCGCATCGAGCGCCACCGAGCGTCCCCGCAGGTCCCCGGCAGCGCGAGGAGAGGGATCCGTAAGCGCCGGCAGGCCCGCGCCGACCGCCCCCGGGACCGCTGGCGTGGCAACAGAACGCGGCGCGCCCCGTTGCCACGCCGGCGCGGGTTCCGGCTGGTGTGCCGCTCCGGTCAGCCGGCTCGACGGGCGACGGCACCGTCCCGCGCCTCCAGCACGTCCTTCCGCGTCACCGCGAGGTAGACGACCATGCCGAGGATGACGGCGAGGAACAGCACACTGGTCACCACCGTGCCGAGGCCGAGGCCTCCGTCGCCGGTCGGCTGCGAGAGGTAGTCGCCCATCGAGGCGCCGAGCGGCCGGGTCAGCACGTACGCGATCCAGAAGCTCCAGACCGCGTTCAGGCCCAGCGTGAAGTGAGCGAGTGCCACGGCGGCGATGGCCAGGGCGAACAGGACGGCGGAGAGCCGGTATCCGAGGTTCATGCGCTCGGCCACGAGGTCGCCTGCCGCCGTTCCCAGGGCGAAGGTGAACAGGACCGCGAGCCAGTAGAAGGCCTCACGGCCGGTGGTGTCGATGCTGTGGATCGACAGCGTTCCCTCGCGCCGGTGCCAGACGACGAAGACGACGGCGAGGGCCAGCGCGAACACCGTGGTGCTGGTCTCCAACGGGACGCCCATGTTGTCGGTGAGGTTGTCGCTGATGAGCGTGCCGACGACGCTGATGAGGGCCACGGCGAGCCAGTACACGCCGGCGCTGTAGGCCTTCGTACGGAACTGGACCACCAGGACGACCGCCAGCAACGCGCTCATCAGGAGGGACACGCCGGTGAGGCCCAGGCCGGCCTTCTCGTTGAGCAGGTCGGCCGCGGTCTCGCCGACTGTCGTGCACAGCACCTTGATGATCCAGAAGTACGCGGTGACTTCGGGCACCTTGTTCCAGCGCAGCCGGGGTGCCCGCCGGGTGGCGCCCGCGCCCCGCTCGGCCTCTGGTGTCTCGGAGATTTCGTAGGTCATGGAGCCGACGGTGTCAGCGGACACCTGAACGCATCCTGACCGCTTGGTGGCATCTACCGATGCCGCACTGGCCGTACCGGCTCGCTGCGCGGCGCCTCGTCCACCGTCTCAGCGACGGAGTCCGCGCAGGGCCCGGCCAGCACGTGCCCGCCACGCGGCCCGCCCACGCTGCCAGGCACGCGCCCGACGCGTGGCGGCCAGGCCGGTGAAGAGCTCGTCGTAGGTGAGCGACAGTGCTGCGGGGTCGAAGCGGCGGGCGGAGGCCAGGGCCGCTTCACCCATGCGGCGTCGGTTCGCCGGGTCGGCGATCAGGTCGAGCAGGGCGGCCGCGAGGGCGTGCTCGTCGTTCATGGGGACCAGCAGCCCGTCGACCCCGTCCTTGATGATCTCAGCGGGGCCGAGCGGGCAGTCGGTGGCGACCACCGGTACTCCGCAGCGCATCGCCTCGACGATGGTCATGCCGAACGACTCGGCGTCCGAGGCGCTGGCGACGATGGACGCCTGAGTGAAGGCCGTCTCGATCGGGGAGACGACGCCCATCAGCGTCGCGCGGCCGCCCAGGTCCTGGTCGTCGATCAGCCGTTGCAGCCGTTCCCGGTCGGCGCCGGTACCGTACAGGCGCAGGCTCCAGTCCGGGTGCTTGGCGGCGACCGTGGAGAACGCCTCGATGAGCAGGTCGAACCGCTTGGCACGCACCAGTCGGCCGGCCGCGGCGATGACCTTGGCGGTGCCGTCCACGGGCGCGACGTCGGGTTCGGGCACGCCGTTGGGTATGGCGAGGATCCGCACACCGGGCAGACGCATCCTCGCCCGGTAGACCGTCGCATCGGCCTCGGTCGTGGTGACCACCGCGTCCAGGGCGCGGTAGTGGCGCGCCAGTTGGGCTCGCAGCTTCTTGTTGTGCGTGTCGTGGGTGAGGTGTTCCTGGGCGATCCGCAGCGCGCGGGGTGAACCGAAGCGGGAGAGGTACACGTTGATTCCGGGGCGGGTGCCGATGACGACGTCCGCGTCGCAGTCGCGCAGGTACTCCTCGGCCCGGCGGTCGGTGAGGCGGCTGTACTGCTTGTACCGCCCTTCGGCGGCGGGAAAGACCTCCGCGGGCTGCCGGTGCAGCGGATCGGTCGCGTCGGCCGCCTCCGCGCGGATGTCGACCAGGGGCACGACGGTCACCCGGGGGTCGACCGCGAACCGGGGGCGCGCGCGGTGCCGCAGCAGGGAGACGACGGTCACTTCATGCCGGTCGGCCAGGGCGCCGGCGAGGTTGAGGGTGGTGCGGATCGTTCCGCCGATCCCGTAGACGTTGTGGATCAGGAACGTGATCTTCATAGGGGTTCTTTCTGGGCTCCACGAGGTCGGCGGCGACGGCCGGACACTCCTGATCCTGCGGAAGGGAGAGGCGGCCGTCCGAGGACGACCGCGGTCTTCCGACCTTGTCAGCGCCCGCCTGAACGCTGCCTGAACGCCCGACCGCTCTCGGGGCGGCCCACATCCGGGACGTACGGCGTTACATCTCCCTGCCCACAGGTCTTACGAGTCCCTGCCCGCAGGTCTTACGAGCTGTTCCACAAGAAGGCGGCGAGCCGGATCGTCGGCCGGTCACCGCCCGTCCGGCCTGCGGCCGTGAACACCTCGCGATGTCACCCCAGGCACCGCGGCGCGGGGAACTTCCCACCCCTCACCATCGTCTACAGTTCAGTAGACCGTCTACGGAACTGTAGTCGTACGCCGGTGTCGCCCCTCCCGCCGGGCGGCCAACGGAAACGAAGGGCTCCCGAACATGATCACGGACCTGGCCTCCCAGCTGGCCGTCAACGTGCTCGACGCGAAATCCCTGCTCGCCGCGTTCGGCGTGATCGGAGTCGGCGTGGTCCTGTTCGCCGAGACCGGGCTGCTGATCGGGTTCTTCCTGCCCGGCGACTCCCTGCTGTTCACCGCGGGCCTGCTGTGCACCGGCAGCGCGGACCGCAGCCTGCAGCTCTCCCTCGGTCCGCTGCTCGTCGCGGCGGCGATCGGGGCACTGGCGGGTTCCCAATGCGGATACGTCCTGGGCAGAAGGGCGGGGGGTGCCCTCCTTGAGCGCAGTCGCTCGACACGTCTCCACGAGGGGGCGAGCCGGGCACAGGAACTGCTCGAGCGGTACGGCTACGCGAAGGCGATCATGCTGGCCCGCTTCGTCCCGGTGGTCCGCACGGTGCTGAACCCGATGGCCGGCGCGCTGGGAGTACCGGTGCGGACCTTCACCCTCTGGCAGATGGTCGGCGGACTCGTCTGGAGCATGGGGCTGGTCCTGGCGGGCTACGCGTTGGGCTCCTCCGTACCGAACGTGGACCGCTATCTGCTGCCCATCGTCGCGGTGATCGTGATCGTGTCGCTGACCCCGCTCGCGTCCGAGGTGTACCGCTCCCGCCGTGCCTCCAAGACCCGGGAGTCCAACGGATGATCCTGGCTCTCGGCGGCTCCTCGATCGACGGCTCCGCCTACACCGACGTGGTGGACCTGGCCCGCGAGTCTCCCTCGTGGCTCGACAGCGCCGTGTCCGCCTGGTCGACGTACGGCCTCGCGCTGTTCGCCCTCCTCATAGCCGTCGGATGGTGGGGAGCCCGGCGCGTGAGCCCCGCCGCGGCGGTGCGCGCGCTGGCCGTGCCGCTCGTCGTCGTCCTCGCCTTCGGGATCGACATGGTGGTGAAGTCACTGGTGCGGGAGGACCGCCCCTGCCGGAAGCTGAGGGTGAGCACGCTGGAGGCGTGCCCCGCGCACGGCGACTGGTCCTTCCCCAGCAACCACGCCGCGATCGCCGCAGCGGCGGCCGTAGCCCTTCTCTTCGTCGGCCGCCGACTCGGCGCCCTCGCCGTGGCGGCCGCCTGCGCGATGGCCGCCGCGCGGGTCTGGGTCGGTGTCCACTACCCGCACGACGCGGTGGCCGGCCTGCTGGTGGGGTCACTGGTGGCACTCCTCGCCATGTACGCGCTGCGGCGGCTGCCCGAGTCCCTGGCGCCGCGCATCACGGCCACCCGGCTGCGACCGCTGGTGGTGGCGTCATGAAGCGCGGCGATGTGGCCGAGGTCGCCGGAGGCTGCGGCCTGGGCGCCTGGGTCGCTCTCGGCGTCCTGACCATGGTCGTCGTGGGGCATGACGGCATGCCCCTGTTGTGGGACAGCGGCCTGCTCACCTGGTCCGTCCACCACCGGCCCGACGTGGTCGTGGCGCTCGCCCGCGGGATCACCGACACGGGAACCGGCATCGTTCCCTACGCGCTGGCCGTACTGGCGGGGGTGGTCGCGGGACGCGGCAGACGCCAGCGACTGGTGGCCGTCTCGATCTGCGTGGCCTTCCTGGGGATCGGGCAGGCCCTGCGTTACGGGTTGATGGCGATCGTCGCGCGGCCCCGGCCGCCGAGTCCGGTCTGGGAGACACATGCCTCGGGGTGGGCGTTCCCGTCCGGTCACACCACCACGGCCGCCCTCACGGCAGGGCTGCTCGTCGTCGCCGTGTGCGTGCGCCGGCCTCCCGGCAGAGTCGTCCTCGCCGTGGTCATCGGCGTCTGGGGTGTCCTGGTCGGACTCACGCGGATCTACCTGGGAGTCCACTGGTTCACCGATGTCGTCGGCGGATGGTTGTTCGCCCTGGGATGGCTGGGCCTGTGCCTGGGCGCGACGGCCCGGTGGCTCCCCCCTCGGCTGACCCCCGGTCCGACCGTCACAGAGACACCGCGGAGGGAGGGCCATGCGTCACACGATCCTGATCGTGGAGGACGATCACGCCCTGCGTGACGTCCTGGTGCGCGGACTGCGCGAGGAGGACTTCGACACGATCCCCGCGCCGGACGGCGCCACCGCCCTGCGGCTGGCGACGGACGCCGTCGCCGCCGCTGTCCTCGACGTCGGTCTGCCCGACGCCGACGGGCGGGACGTCTGCCAGGCGATGCGCGCCAACGGATTCGGCTCACCCGTCATCTTCCTGACCGCACGTCACCGGCTTCCCGACCGGCTGGCCGGATTCTCCGCCGGAGGCGACGACTATCTGCCGAAGCCGTTCCACCTCACGGAGCTGGCGGCCCGGCTGCGCGCGGTCATCAAGCGGACCGCCCCGTCGGCGCCGGCCACCACGGGCGACCTGATGCTGGACGCGGTCCGGCACGTGGTGAGCGTCCGGGGTGTCCGGGTCGAACTGACGCCGACCGAGTTCCGCATCCTGGCCGCGCTGATCGCCGCTTCCGGCGGCATCGTGCGACGTCGTGAGCTCGTCCGGGCGGCCTGGCCCGAGGGCGCCCAGGTGCACGACAACACACTCGACCAGTACCTGACGAGGCTCCGTCGCAAGCTGCGTGCGGCGGGCAGCGACCGGACGATCGGCACGGCCCGCGGCGTCGGGCATCACCTGTCATGAGTCGGGCGAACCACCCGCCGATGCGCGCCGCACGCGACCTGCTGCGCTTCCTGACACCCCGGACGCTGCGGGGCCGGCTGTCCCTGGTGGCGCTCACGACGGCCGCCGTGCTGATGGCGGTCCTCACGCTGGCCTTCAACGCCGTGGCCCAGCAACGGCTTCAGCACCAGGCGGACGACGAGCTGCGCACGCGCGCGGCGGCTGTCGCCACGACGATCGACACCACGGGCACGACCGTGGGGGTCGTGGAGTCGTCCCACGACAACCTGCTGGACACGAACGTGTGGATCTACGCGGGTCCCCGTCTGCTGGAGGCACCGCCGGGCACCGCGAGCCCACTGACGCACGTCGCCGACCGACTGGCGGCACACCCGGGTCGGGTCTGCGTCACGACCACGTCCCACCAACCGTTCCGGCTGTGCGCGCTCCCGGTGGCCGGGGGACACAGCGAGGCGACGGTGATCGCCGCTCTGGACCTCTCCCCGTACCGGAGTTCGGCCGACACGCTGCTCCTCGGATCGCTCGCTCTGGACGCCGTCATGCTCGCCTCGACCTACGCGCTCACGCGGCTGGCCGTCGGGCGGGCGCTCCGCCCGGTCCGCGCGATGACCGACCAGGCCGCCCAGTGGAGTGCCGTGGCCTCGGCGGAACGCTTCGGCAGCAAGGGGCATCCCGTCGAACTCACGCGCCTCGGCACGTCGTTGGACTCCCTGCTCGACCGGATCCGTACCCTCCTGCGTCACGAACAGCAGCTCACCGGGGAGCTGTCGCACGAACTCCGCACCCCGCTGAGCCGCATCATCGCCGAACTCGACTGGTGGCAGAGCCGCCCACGTACCGCCGATCAGACCCGCGCCACCCATCAGGTCATCACCGATGCCGCCGTCTCCATGCGCACGATCTGCGACACGCTCCTGGACGACGCCCGCGACGGCTCCCCCGGCACTCCGGGTACGGCCGAATCCCTCACCGCCCTGCGTCGACTGGCCGAGACCTCCTGCCCGCCGGCGCACTTGACGATCGTTGTCGACGGGTCGTGCCCGACGATCGGCGTCGCACCCGCACTCCTCGAACGCATCGTCAGCCCGCTCCTCGCCAACGCGTGCCGCTACGCCCGAGCCAGCGTCACCGTCCGGGTGCACGACACGTCCGACGGCGTACGGATCGAGGTCACCGACGACGGACCGGGCGTGCCGCCCCCGTTCATGCCCCACCTCTTCGAACCCGGCCGCCGGGCCGACCCCGGCGACGGGCACAGCGGCGCGGGTCTGGGACTGCCCCTGGCCAGGCGTCTCGCCCGTTCCGCCGACGGAGATCTGAGATTCGACCACCGGCACACCGCCGGGGCCAGATTCGTCGTGTGTCTGCCCGCGGGATGACCCCGGCACTCCGTCGCCCCCGCGCCGGACTCTCCGCCGTCAGGCGGCTTCCTCGACAGGTGCTTCCTCGACGGTGCGGGAGTCGGTGAGGCTCAGAGCGCCGGTGGCCGCGATCAGTCCGACGACGACCGCGAGGACGGCATAGGTGATCCGTTCGCCGTGGAAGAAGGACGCGACGAGGTCGCCGCTCCAGGTTCCGGCGGGGAGCTGGGTGGTGACCAGCGCTGCGATCAGGGTGCCGACGACGGCGGTGCCGACGCTGGAGCCGACCTCCTGTGCGGTGTCGTTCAGGGCGGCGCCGATGGAGGTGCGGTTGCTCGGCATCGCATCGACGAGCGCGACCGCGCAGATCGTCATCACGGTGCGCAGGCCCACGGTCATGAGCACCATGCAGACGGCGATGGCCGCGTACCCGTGGTCGACCCCCCAGGAGAGTCCCGCCAGCGAACCGGCCAGACAGGCCGCCCCCACCAGGCACGCGATGCGGTGGCCGAACCGGCGCCCGAGCCATTCGGACAGCGGAGTCGCGACGAGCATGGTCACGATGATCGGCAGGTTGGCCAGGCCGGCCCGTACCGGGCTCCAGCCGTAGGCGTACTGGAAGTGGAGGATCAGTCCGAACATCACGCTGGCCATCGCGATGGACGTACCGATCTGCGCGATGGTGGCGCCGCGGACGGTGCCGTTCGTGAAGAGCTTCAGGTCCAGCATGGGTGCGGCGCTGCGCCGCTCGTGGAGGATGAACGCCGTCGCCGCCACCACGGCGCCCGCGATCGACGCGAGGGTGATCGAGGAGAGCCAGCCGTGCTCGACACCGCTGGTCAGCGAGTAGCAGGCGAGCCCGATGGCGCTGACGCTCAGGACGGCGCCCGGCACGTCGAGCGCGTCCTTGGTGAGGTCCTCCGGTCGGTCGGCCGGGACGCCGAGCCGCACGCCGATGCAGGCGATCAGCGCGATCGGGGCGTTGACGACCAGCAGCCACTCCCACCGCACATGGGCCAGCGCGGTGCCGCCGAGCAGCGGCCCGAGAACGAAGCCGGACATGCCGACGACGATCATCACCGTCATGGCGCGCATCCGCAGGGCCTTGTCGTCGAACAGGCGGAAGACCAGCGAGTTCGTGATCGGGGCCATGGCCGCGGCGGCGATGCCGAGTGCGGCGCGCAGGGCGATGAGCTCGCCCGCCGTGGTGACCAGGACGACGCACAGGCTCAGCGAACCGAACACGGCGAGTCCTATGAGCAGCACCCGACGGCGGCCCAGCCGGTCGGCCATCGACCCGGCCGTGAGCAGCAGGCCGCCGAAGGTCAGCGAGTACGCGCCGGTGACCCACTGCAGCGCGGTCGTGCCGCTGCCGAGGTCGCGACCGATCGTGGGCAGCGCGATCGACAAGAGCGTGTTGTCGACCATCTCGACGAAGAACGCCAAGCAGAGGGCGGCCAGCGGAATCCACGCCGCGCGGAGGGAGGGGTAGGTGGTGCGTGAGGGTTTTTGCAACGTGGCGGTGGTCATGACGGTCCTCTCGATCGAACGTCGTTCGGCTATCGAACAACGTACGATGCGCTACGATAGAACAACGTTCGATACGACGCAAGACACGACGAGAGGGAAGCCATGGCACGCCTGCAGGACCGCTCCGGTGCGGGACGTCGACGGGCCTCGCACTCGATGGAGTCCGTGCTCACCGAGGCGGTGGCCCTGCTCGACGAGGCCGGCGCCTCGGCTCTGACGTTCCGGGCGCTCGCACAGCGGCTCGGCGGCGGCGTCGCCAGCATCTACTGGTACGTCGCGAGCAAGGACGAACTGCTCGACCTCGCGACCGACCACGTGATGGGCTCGGTGCTGGCCGACGTGGAGAAACTCCCGAGCGGCGACGACCCGATCGACGACCTTCGTGCCATGGCCCTGACGCTCTTCGACGCGATCATGGACCGGCCCTGGCTGGGCGCGTATTTCATGCGCAACACCAACGTCCAGAGCAACTCGCTGCGCCTCTACGAGCGGCTCGGCCGGCAGACCCTTCGGCTGGATCTCAGTGCGCACCAGCGGTTTCACGCCGTGTCCGCGATCGTGGGGGTCGTCGTCGGCTCCGCCGTCGACATGGGGCAGGAGCCGCCCCAGGAGATCCTCGACGGCGCGGTGGACCGCGACGAGTTCCTCGGCCGCTATGCCGCGGCCTGGCGCGAGCTCGACCCCGAGGACTTCCCCTTCGTGCGCGAGATCGTCGACGAGTTCGACGGCCACGACGACGTCGACCAGTTCCGCTCCGCACTGGAGCTGACCTTGACGGGCCTCCGCATTCAGGCCGGAGCCTGAGACCTCGGCGCGATCGCGCCGAAGGCACGGCGGGTTCGTCCCGGGCGGGTGCGGCAGGTCGCGCCGGGCAGTGCGGCGGGTTCATCCCGTCGGCCCGGCGGGGGTGGTGTGTGGAAATGTACGGGCGAAGGCGCCCTACTCGACGCGCTGCTCGGCCGGTTGTACCAGCCCCTCCGTCCACTTTTCCTCGATCCGGCCGAGCTTCCACACCAGCAGCGCGACGATCCAGGTGGCGAAGAACAGACCGACGACGACGTAGCCGATGATGTTGAGGTCGAGGCCGGAGATCCAGTCCCAGAAGAAGCCGTGCAGACCGGCCTTCTCGGCGACCAGTCCGAGCAGTTCGACGGTCCCGATGATGAGGGCGACGGCGACGGACAGGCCCGTGACGGTGAGGTTGTAGTAGACCTTGCGGACGGGCTTGGAGAACGCCCAGCCGTAGGCGAAGTTCATGAACGATCCGTCGATCGTGTCCAGCAGCGCCATCCCCGCCGCGAACAGGACGGGCAGGCAGAGGATCGCGTACCAGGGCAGCCCTGAGGCCGCTCCCGATCCGGCGAGGACCAACAGGGCGATCTCGGTCGCCGTGTCGAAGCCGAGCCCGAAGAGCAGGCCCAGCGGGTACATCTGCCAGGGCTTGGTGATCGACTTCATCAGGCGGCCCAGGATGCGGTTCATGAAGCCGCGGTTGTCGAGCTGCTCCTCCAGCGCCGCCTCGTCGTAATGGCCGGAGCGCATCGCGCGGAACACTTTCCAGATCCCCGCCATGATCAGCAGGTTGATGATCGCGATGACGTAGAGGAAGACCCCCGAGACGGTGGTGCCGACCCAGCCGGTGATGCTGTGCAACTCGGAGTCGTCGTTCTCCACCGGTCCCGCCAGCGCCTTGACGCCGAGGGAGAGCAGGAAGGCCAGCGCGAAGACGATGCTGGAGTGGCCGAGGGAGAACCAGAACCCGACGGACAGCGGGCGCTGTCCCTCGTTCATCAGCTTCCGGGTGGTGTTGTCGATCGCGGCGATGTGGTCGGCGTCGAAGGCGTGCCGCATCCCCAGGGTGTAGGCGGTGATGCCGATACCGATGCCGAACGTCTTAGTGCCCAGGCTGTAGTGCTCGGGCGCCACGACCGCGACCAGCGTGAACCAGCCGATGACGTGCAGCGCGACGACGAACGCGGCCATCCCGCCGAGACGGGCCCACTCCTTGCGGGTCATCGAGGTACGCAGGCGGTGCCATCTCGATCGATCGTTCGCAGCCACACCATCCAGCTTGCTGCAATTAGCTCGCAAGTACTACTTGAGTGCAGTAAAGCTGAGGTCAGATGTCGACCATGGTCGTGACTCCATCGCTCACAGCGCGACCGCGGCCCGGACCAACCCCGCGACGGCCGACGAACGGCTGTGCGGGGGCCAGGCGATCACCGTGGTGACCTCAGGGGCGTCGGGGACCGGCACGGCGGTGAGATCCTCGCCGAGGCTGGCGCATGCCGACTCCGGGACGATCGCGCAGGCCCGGCCGAGGGCGATGAGCTGAGTGAGCTGCGTGTGGTCGCGCACCTGTGGGCCGGGGCCGTCCGCGAAGGCTCCGTCGGGTCGTGGCCAGCGCGGCAGGGGCAGACCGGAGAGGCCGGTGATCTCGTCGATCCGCAGGTGAGGGCGGGTGCTGAGGGGATGGCCCGCCGGAAGGATCACGATCTGGCGCTCCGTGTGCAGATCCTCGGTGTCGAATCCGGCCGTGTCGTCGAACGGCCGGTGCAGGAGGGCCACATCGGCCCGGCCGTCGTGCAGGACGCGCGCCTGCTCCCCCGGCCCGCACAGCATCACGTCGACGCGAACCGCGTCGGGTTCGGCCGCGTAGGCGTCGAGGATCTTCGCCAGGAGCTCGCCGGAGGCGCCCGCCTTCGCGGCGAGAACGACGGAGGGGCTGCCGGTCGAAGCGAGGGCGGCCCGCCGCGTTCGACGCTCGGCGGCCTCGACGGCGTCCAGCGCCGCTCCCGCCTCCTGGAGAAGCACCGTCCCCGCGGCGGTCAGGGCGACACCCCGGCTGTCGCGGTCGAGGAGCGTGGCGCCCAGTCTCCGTTCGAGCCGGGCGATGGCCCTGCTCAGCGGAGGTTGGGCGATGCCGAGTCGCTGCGCGGCCCTGCCGAAGTGCAGTTCTTCGGCGACCGCGACGAAGTACCGCAGTTCACGCGTCTCCATCGGGCCAGCCTAGCCCGGTCCGCCTGGGACGATACCCGGGCGGTATCGACGGACACCCGATCGGTCTTGGACAGGTGTCAGGGGCGGGCGAAGCATGGATGCCATGAGTGAAACGAACACCGCCCACCGTCCGCAGGTCGCGCTGGTGACCGGAGCCAACAAGGGGATCGGGTACGAGATCGCAGCGGGGCTCGGTGCCCTGGGCTGGACCGTCGGGGTCGGCGCCCGGGACGAGGAGCGGCGCGAGGCCGCCGTGGAGAAGCTGCGCGCGGCCGGAGTCGACGCGTTCGGCGTTCCGCTGGACGTGACCGACGACGCGAGTGTGACCGCCGCGGCCCGGCTCGTGGAGGAACAGGCCGGGCGGCTCGACGCGCTCGTCAACAACGCGGGGATCACCGGTGGCGGACCGCAGGACCCCACCACGGTCGATGTCGACCGGGTGCGAGCCGCCGTCGAGACCAACGTGATCGGCGTCATCCGCGTGACGAACGCCCTGCTGCCGCTGCTCCGCCGCTCGCCGTCACCCCGGATCGTCAACGTCTCCAGCAGCGTCGGCTCCCTCACGCTCCAGACGACCCCTGGCGCCGAGGTCGGCCCCGTAGCCGTCGCGTACTCACCGTCCAAGACGTTCCTGAACGCCGTCACGGTGCAGTACGCCAAGGAACTGGCCGACACGAACATCCTCATCAACGCCGTCTGCCCCGGCTACACGGCGACCGATCTCAACGCCTTCCAGGGCGTGCGTACACCGCAGCAGGGGGCCGCCTCCGCGATCCGCCTCGCGACCGTGCCGGACGGCGGACCGACGGGTCACTTCTTCGACGACGAGGGCGAAGTGCCCTGGTAGTGACAGCGATAGCGGTTCCCCGAGCGGCCGGATCGACGTCGTAGTGCGGCGACCGGTCGGGTCAGGTTCCGGATGATTCGCCGGCGGCCGCGGCGCAGTGTGCCTGGTCCGTCGGCCCGGCGGCGCGCAGCGGGCGGCCGCCGTGCGGAGCGGCGTGCGCGCGGTGGAGGACGCGCAGCGCGTCGGTCAGTGCCTGCGCCGCGTCGGGCTCCAGCGGAGCGAGATAGGCCGCCTCGGCCTCGGCGCGTGCCAGTTCCGCGTCCCGCAGACAGGTGACTCCGGCGTCCGTGAGCGTCACCACGTTGCGGCGGCGGTCCCGCGCGCTGCGATGGCGTTCCACCAGTCCGCGGCCTTCGAGTTCGTCGATGACGGCCACCATCGTGGTCCGGTCCATGCCGATCGCCGAGGCCAACTCGTTCTGCGAGCGTTCGGCGCCGTCCGCCCCGATCACCGACAGCACGCCCAACTCGCGGGGCAGCACCCCGTACGGCTCCAGCGCCTCGGCCATGAGGGCCGCGAGTTCGAGGTAGGCGTGCTTGACCAGGTACCCCAGCCGCAGCGTGAGGAGGTCGGACAGTTCGGCGTCGTCCGTCATACGAGGTAGCGTATCCTGCTTCTGATAATCAGCGATGCTGACTATCGGTGGTGCTGCGCACTGGCAGCCGCCACGCATACGCTTCACGACCTGCGCGGACGAGGCGACGGGGGAACCGATGCTTCCTTCGTCGCGCCCTCCGTCACCGTCCCACCGCGTGTTCCGGCCCCCTTGCGCCGGAACACGCTCCTCCGTCCCGCGCCGCCTTCGCGGCGCATGCCTCACCAAGGAAGCGACGTCCTCGACATGAGTGACTCCATACCCGCCGGCGCCACCCGGACGGCACCGGGCTCGCCCGCCTCCGCCTCGGCCGAGACGGCCGATCCCCGCCGCTGGTGGGGCCTGGTCGTCATCGCCCTGGCCCAGCTCATGGTGGTCCTCGACGCGACCATCGTGAACATCGCGCTGCCGTCCGCCCAGAAGGCCCTCGACATGTCGGACGGCAACCGTCAGTGGGTCATCACGGCCTACACCCTCGCCTTCGGCGGTCTGCTGCTGCTCGGCGGCCGGGTCGCCGACCTCGTCGGCCGCAAGCGCACGTTCATCGTCGGCCTGATCGGCTTCGCCGCCGCGTCCGCCGTCGGCGGCGCCGCGACCGGCTCCGCGATGCTCTTCGGAGCCCGGGCCGCGCAGGGCGTCTTCGGCGCCCTTCTCGCCCCGTCGGCACTGTCGTTGATGACGACGACCTTCACCGACCCGCGCGAGCGCGGCAAGGCGTTCGGCATCTACGGCGCGCTGGCCGGCGCGGGCGGCGCCGTGGGCCTCCTGCTCGGCGGCATCCTCACCTCGTACCTGAACTGGCGCTGGTGCCTGTACGTCAACATCCCGATCGCCATCGTCGCCGTCATCGGCGCGGTCATCCTGCTGCACGACCGACCCGGCCACAAGGACGTGCGGCTCGACGTGCCCGGCGTGATCCTCGGCTGCGGCGGCCTCATCGCCATCGTGTACGGCTTCTCCGAGGCCGAGCCGCGCGGCTGGGGCGACTCGATGGTCATCACGCTGCTCGTCGGCGGAGTACTGCTGCTCGCCCTGTTCGTCCTGTGGCAGTCCCGCGCCAAGTCGCCGCTGCTCCCGCTGCGGATCCTGCGCGACCGCAACCGGGCCGGCTGCTTCCTGACCATGGGCTTCGCCACGATCGGCATGTTCGGCCTGTTCCTGTTCATGACCTATTACCTGCAGGGCATCCTCGGGTACTCCCCCGTCAGGACCGGTCTGGCGTTCCTGCCGATGTCCGCCGCGATCATCATCGGCTCGACGCAGATCTCCGCCCGGCTGCTGTCCCGCGTCCCGGCCCGCGCCCTCATGGTCCCGGGCATGTTCCTGGCCGCCTGCGGTCTGCTCATCCTGACCCAGCTCGGCGTCGACTCGTCGTACGCGACGCATGTGCTGCCCGCCGAGCTCATCATGGGTCTGGGCATGGGGCTCACGTTCATGCCCGTCTTCTCCACGGCGACGCAGGGTATTCGCCCGCAGGACGCCGGTGTCACCTCGGCCATGGTCAACACCTCGCAGCAGGTGGGCGGTTCGCTGGGCACGGCCCTGCTCAACACCATCGCCACCTCGGCCACGTCGACGTACATCGGCAGCCACCTCACCGACCCGTCCCGCAAGGCGCAGGTCGTGGCCGCGGGTGTGGTCCACGGCTACACCCACGCCATCTGGTACGCGGTCGGCGCGATGGTCCTCGCCGGGTGCTCCGCGGCCTTCCTGGTGAACGCCAAGCCCGTCGCCCATGGTGACGCCGCGACGCCGAACGCCGCGCACTGACACCGAGACACCGAGCCGGACGGCTCCGGTCCCGTCACGAGGCGCCGGCAGGGGAACTCCCCGGCCGGCGCCTCCGGCACAGTTCCGACGGGTGCCTCCGCACTGGCGGTGACCCCCGTGACGCGCCGATCCGGCGAACCGTCCGCGATCGACCGCCCGCCCACGGGGCCGCCTCGTCCGCCCGCTGCATGCCGTCGCCCCCTACGTGCATACTCAGGCTGCGCGCACCGGTGTTCGCAAGAAGCAGGAGGTAGGCGATGGTGTCGAAATCGGGGACGGAGCCGCGGAGGGTCACGATCAATGACGTCGCCAGGTCCGCCGGAGTGTCCCGGCAGACCGTGTCGCGGGCTCTCAACGACAAGGACGAGATCGACGGCGACACCAAACAGCGTGTGCTGGACGCCGCTCACGCGCTGGGATACCGGCCGAGCCGGTTCGCCCGGGGTCTGGTGCGCCAGGACACCATGACCATCGGGCTGGTCATCCCGGATCTGCTCAACCCCTTCTTCACCGAGGTCGCGGCCTCCGCGCTGGAGGCCGCCCGGTCGCGTGGCTGGCATGTCGTCGTGTACGACACCGCCGACCGCGCGGAGGAGGAACGGGGCACGCTCCAGGTGATCAGTTCGCAGGTCGACGCGGTCATCGGCTACTTCAGCTGTCCCGACAGCGAACTGGAGGCGTTCACCCGCGGCATGCCGGTGGTGCTCATCGGCCGGGAGAGCGGGTCCTCGCGGTTCACGTCGATCCGGATCGAGGGGCAGGACGGGGTCCACGCCGCGATCGCCCACCTGGCGGCGAAGGGCCACACGCGGATCGGCATGCTCGACCACCACACCCGGGCCGAACCGAGCATCCGCCACGCGTGGTTCACGTCGGCCGCGAGGGCGCACGGGATCGAGGCCGGGATGGTGGTCGGCGCGGACCAGACGGCCGACGGCGGCGGCAAGGCCCTCAGGGAGCTGCTCGGGGCCCATCCCGACGTCACGGCCGTCTTCACGTTCAACGACATCATCGCGATCGGTGCGCTCCGGGAGGCCCGGCGTCTCGGCAAGAACGTTCCGCGGGATCTGGCGGTCATCGGCTTCGACGGCCTGCAGCTCGGGGCACTTCTGGAGCCGCCGCTCACGAGCGTCGCCCTCGACACGCGGCAACTCGGCGCGCTCGCCGTCGAGCAGGTCGCCCGGCTGTTGTCGGAACCGCGCACACAGGTGGCCGACGACCTGATCGTGCGTGCCGAACTGCGTTTGAGCGGGTCGGCGTAACCCGCCGGAAACGCGTCCGCATCGTATGTCTTGACGTGGAAGCGCGCCGGAGCGCAGACTTCCGACCACTCCGCATTGCATCGCGCGGGGTATCTCCAGGCCTTCCCGTGAGCGCTCCCGTGAGCGTTCACGGGATCGCTCACAAGCATCCATAGTCAGCTCTTTCGACCACGTCGCCTCGGCAACTCGGCGCTTGCACCGGCACCTTCGCGACGAATGCCTTCCGCCCCCAGGGTGTTCAGCCCGAGGGTTCCGCATCGAGCCGTCTAGCACCGTCGCTAGCCGTTGTCTGGAACGGAAAATATGAGCAGCACACGCACGCGCATCCGCCTTGCCGTCGTCGCCGCGACCGCCGGCTCCGTCGTCCTCGCCGGATGCTCTTCGTCCGGCCCGTCCGCCGAGTCGTCCGCGAAGTCCTGCGAGCCCGCGAAGGGCAAGGTGACACTCCAGTACTGGAACACGGTTCCCGGTATGGACCAGGTCGTCGCCCTGTGGAACAAGCAGAACCCGGACATCCACGTCGAGACGAAGAACATCTCCAACGACCAGTACGGCACCCTCGGCAACGCCCTCAAGGCGGGCAAGGCGCCGGACCTCGCCCAGGTCGGCTACGACCAGCTGCCCAACCTGCGGACGCAGAACGCCTTCGTGGACGCGTCGGCCTGCTCGGCCGCGATCGCCGCCAAGTCCAAGTTCGTCCCGTGGACCTGGTCGCAGTCCAGCTTCGGGGGCACCGGCGTCTTCGCCCTCCCGCAGGACACCGGTCCGATGGCGCTCTACGTACGCAGCGACCTCTTCAAGAAGCACGGCATCGACATACCGAAGACCTGGGACGCCTACGCGGCCGCCGCCGAGAAGCTGCACAAGGCCGATCCCGACCTCGACATCACGTTCTTCGACCCCAACAACGCCGAGTGGTTCAACGGGCTCGTCTGGCAGAACAAGGCCAAGATGTACAGCTACTCCGGCGACAAGTGGCACGTCACCGTCGCGTCGCAGCAGAGCCGGCAGGTCGCCGACTACTGGCAGAAGCTGATCGCCGCCAAGCTCGTGCGCACCGACCTCGCCAACGGTTCGACGCAGATGTACGCCGCGTACCAGAAGGACCAGATCGCCAGTTACGTGGGCGCCGCCTGGGGTTACAGCATGTTCCGCGACAACCTGCCCAAGCAGGCCGGGAAGTGGAGCATCGTCCCGATGCCGACCTGGGGTGCCGACGGCGCGTCCGGCGACTGGGGCGGCTCGACCGTCGCGTTCATGAAGGGCGGCAAGCACCTCTACGAGTCCGCCAAGTTCAACACGTGGCTCACCACCGACCCCGAGGCCCTGGCGCTGGAGAACAAGCTGGGCGGCCTGTACCCGGCGGCGAAGGCCGGGCTTCAACTGCCCGCCCTGTCCAAGGGTGTTCCTTACTACAACAACGAGAAGATCTTCGACGTCTTCGCGGACTCGTCCCGGAAGATCGACACCAGCTTCGCGTGGGGCCCCACCCAGAAGACGGTGAACCTGGCGCTCCAGGACGCGATGGCCAAGGCGGCGGCCGGTGACGGCACCCTCGCCGACGCGCTCTCCGCCGCCCAGGCGTCCGCGCTGAAGTCGATGAAGGACCAGGCGATCCCGGTCACGGCAGGCGAGTGAACACGGCATGACCGACCTCGCGACCCGCGCACGCCCGACGCGTGAGGTGCCGTCCACCGGGGGCCGCCGCCGTCGCCTTCCCCAAGGCGGCGGCCCCCGGGCGGGCACCATCACCGCGTTCCTGATCCCCTTCTTCCTCCCGTTCGTGCTGTTCTACCTGGTGCCGGTCGGCTACGCGCTCTGGCAGAGCTTCCGGGCCGTGCACCGCACCGGAGGCCAGTACGGCACCTCCTACACGACGTTCGGCGGGTTCGAGCAGTACCAGAAGGTGTTCGAGAACACCGAGTTCTGGTCGAGCATCGGACGCATCGGGCTCTTCGGCATCGTGCAGGTGCCGGTCATGCTGCTCGTCGCCCTCGTGATGGCACTGCTGCTCGACACTCCCCTGCTGAAGTTCAAGTCCGTCTTCCGCATCACCGCGTTCATGCCGTACGCGGTGCCCGGCGTGATCGCCGCGATCATGTGGTCGTACCTCTACTCACCCCAACTCAGCCCCGTCGTCGACCTGTTCGACAGCCTCGGGCTGCACCCCGACTTCCTCGGTCCGGGCGCGGTCCTCTGGTCGGCGGCGAACGTCTCCACCTGGCTGTGGACCGGCTACAACATGCTCATCATGTACTCGTCCCTGCAGGCGATCCCACGGGAGCTGTACGAGGCCGCCAAGCTCGACGGAGCCGGCAACTGGGCCATCGCGTGGCAGATCAAGGTGCCCATCATCGCGCCGTCGATCGTCCTGACCACGGTGTTCTCGATCATCGGAACGCTTCAGCTGTACGCGGAGCCGGCCGTGCTCCGGCAGATCTCCTCCAACATCTCGAGCACGTTCACACCGAACATGCTCGCGTACGCGGTGGCGTCGGGGAACAACTACCAGCAGGCCGCCGCGATCTCCGTGGTCATCGCCGTCATCACCTTCGTCCTGAGCTTCGGATTCATGCGACTGACCTCGAAGAGGGCCGGCCTGTGAGCAACGCGTCCACACACCGTGAAAGCCGCGTCAGCCGCTCGGCGGCCATGGCCCTGATGCTCCTGCTCGCGGTCTACTTCCTGCTCCCGATCTACTTCCTGATCGTCGCGGCCACCAAGCCGCAGGGCGACCTCGCCTCCACCAACGGGCTGGCGTTCTCGCACTTCAACCTGGTCGACAACCTGCGGGTCCTGTTCACCCGCAGCGACGGCATCTTCGGGCGGTGGGCGGTCAACACCGTCATCTACGCGGTGCTGGGCGCGGCCGTGGGCACGCTCATCTCCGCGCTCTGCGGATACGCCCTGGCCAAGTTCCGCTTCCGTGGGCGGGAGTTCCTCTTCTCCGTCGTCCTCGGCGGTGTCCTCGTACCCACCACCGCGCTGGCGCTGCCGCTGTTCCTGCTGTTCTCGGCGACGGGGATCGTCAACACCTACCTCGCGGTGTTCCTGCCCAGCATCGTCAGCCCGTTCGGCGTCTACCTGGCCCGCATCTTCGCCACGGCCGCCGTGCCCCAGGAACTGATCGAGTCGGCACGCCTGGACGGCGCGGGTGAGTTCCGCACGTTCTTCTCCGTGTCGTTCAAGCTGATGACGCCCGCGCTGGTGACCATCTTCCTGTTCCAGTTCGTGGCCATCTGGAACAACTTCTTCCTGCCGATGGTGATGCTGCAGAAGGAGTCCCTGTTCCCGATCACGCTCGGCCTGTACCAGTGGAACGGTCAGACCGCTCGGGCCCCGCTGCTGCAGCAGTCCGTCATCACCGGCTCGCTGGTGTCGATCGTGCCGGTGATCGTCGTGTTCATCCTCCTCCAGCGGTTCTGGCGCACCGGTCTGGCAGCCGGTTCGCTCAAGTGACCGCAGCCACGTCCTCCCGCCTCCGCACATCCGGCCCGTACAGAAGGTTCTCGCCGTCATGAGCAACTCCGCCGTCTTCGTGCCCCACTTCCACTGGGACCGGGAATGGTACGAGCCGTTCCAGGTGTTCCGGCACCGGCTGGTCGCCGCCCTCGACAGCGTCCTGGAGACGGCCGAGGCGAACCCCGACTTCCGGTTCACCGTCGACGGGCAGATGGCCGCGGTCGAGGACTACCTGGAGATGCGGCCGGAGAACCGCGACCGGGTGGCGGCCCTGGTCGGCGAGGGACGGCTGGCCGTCGGACCGTGGCTCATCCTGCTCGACGAGTTCCTCTGCTCGGGCGAGACCATCGTCCGCAACCTGCAGATGGGGTGGGCCGCCGCCGCGGACCTGGGGGGCGCGATGGCCGTCGGCTATCTGCCGGACATGTTCGGCCACGTCGCCCAGATGCCGCAGATCCTCGCGCGCGCCGGCATCGCGCACGCGGCGCTGTGGCGCGGCGTGCCCGGTTCCGTCGACGGCCACGCCTTCCGCTGGCGCGCCCCCGACGGCTCCGAGGTGCGCACCGAGTTCCTCTTCGACGGCTACGACAACGGGCTCGACGTCCTGCTGGTGCCCGACCGGATCGGCCGCGCGCTGAACGACTACGCGGAGATGACGGCCGGCCGCTGGGGCGACGACCCGGTGCTGGCGATGGCGGGCACCGACCACAACGCGCCCGACCCGCAGCTCGCGGCGTGGCTGCGGCAGGCGTCCGGCGAGGGGCGTCCCATCACCGTCGCGACGCTGGACGAGTACCTCCGCGAGCATGTGCGGGACGAGGTGCCGGCCGTCGTCACCGGCGAGTTGCGCAGCCATGTGCGCGGCAACATCCTCCCGGGTGTCCTCTCGGTCCGCCTCGGACTGAAGCAGCGGATGGCTGTCGCCGAGCGCACGGTCGACCACGCGGAACGCATGAACGCCCTGTGGTCCCGGCACGACGACTCGGCGTTCCTCACTCTCGCGTGGCACAAGATCATCGAGTCGAGCGCACACGACTCGGTCGTGGGCTCCGGCACCGACGAGACGTGCGACCAGGTCGCCGCGCGTCTGGCGGAGGCCGCGCAGACCGCGCGCGCCGTCCGAGACGCGGCACTCGCAGAACCCGCCGCCCTGGTGCCGAGCGACGGCCATCTGGTCGCCAACCCGATCCCGTTCGAACGCACGGCGCTGGTCGAGGTGAACGTCGTCGCGCCGCCCGAGGGGACGACCCCGGTCGCCGCTTTCGCCGACGGCTCGGAGCACCCGGTGCAGCTGATCTCGGCGGCACCGACGGTTCTCAGCGACGAGCGCATGGACGCCGCACAGGTCGAGCGCGTGCTGCGCCGCATCCACCGGCGTGAACTGTTCGGCCGGCTCATCGACCACTACGACCTCAACCCCGGCTCGCTGGTCTTCCATCTCGCGGAGGTCCCCTCCGGCGGGCCGTTCGACCTGCTGATCCTGCGCAAGGAGGTCGCCGCCGCCGCTGCCGCCCATCCGGGTGAGTGGCGGGTGCTGACATTGGAGGAGGCCCGCGCCACCGCACTCGTTCCCGTCAGGGTGCCGGCCTCCGGGCTGACCTCCTTCCGCGTCGAGCCCCGCGAGGACCGCCCCGCCGCGCCGGACTCCTGCGCGACCTCGGCCGACGCGAACACGCCCCCACCGGCTGCGTACACACCCGCGACCGCGACGGGCCGCACCCTGTCCAACGGCCTGGTCACGGTCACCGTCGCCACCGACGGCACGCTGGACGTCACCGGCCCCGACGGCACCCTGCTGAGCGGGGTCGGCCGCCTCGTCGACGGCGGTGACCGCGGCGACAGCTACAACTACGCTCCCCCGGCGCACGACGTCCTCGTGCAGGACCCGACGCAGATCACCGTCGACCTCGTCGAGGACGGTCCGCTGCGCTCACGGCTGCGGGTCACCCGCGTCTACGCGTGGCCCGCAGCGCTCTCCGACGACCGTGACCTGCGCGACGAGCGGACCCTGCCGACACCGGTGGAGATGCTCGTCGAGGTACGCACCGGCGAACCGTTCGTGCGTCTCTCCACCGCGTTCCTGAACCGGTCCGCGGACCATCGGCTGCGCCTCCACGTACCCCTGCCAGAACCGGCGACCACCTCCTCTTCCGCCGGCCAGTTCGCCGTCACCGAGCGCGGGCTCACCGCCGAGGGCGGCTGGGGCGAGCACCCGCTGCCGACCTTCCCCGCCAGTACGTTCGTCTCCGCGGGCCCGGCCAGTGTCCTCCTCGACCACTCCAGCGAGTACGAACTCGTCGACGGCGGATCCGAACTCGCCCTCACCCTGCTGCGCGCGATCGGCTCGATCAGCGTCAACATCCACCCTCTGCGGGACGAGCCCGCCGCGAGCGAGATCCCCGCACCGGGTGCCCAGGACCTCGGCATGCGGATCGAGAACCGCTTCGCCGTCGTCCCGTCGGCCACCGGCTGGCGCGGGGCCCACGCGGTGGCTCTCGCGGAGGAGTTCCGCAACGACGTGCTCGTCACCCGTGGAACCGCACCCGCGACCGGTCAACTGCCCTCCGAGGTAACCGGATTGGGCGTCGACGGCCAGGACGTCCTGGTGTCCGGTCTCCGCCGTGTCACGGACGACGTCTCCGGGGCCGGGATCGAGGTGCGCCTGGCCGCGATGCGCGACACCTCGTCCACCGTCCGTGTGACGGGGGCGTTCTCCGAGGCCACCACCGTGGACCTGCTCGGCCGACCGCTCTCGCACACGCAGGCCGCGAACGTACTCGAACTCGCCCTCGGCCCCTGGGAGATCCGCACGGTCGTCCTCCGCCAGAGGCCGTCGCGCCCCCTCGTAGCCCTGTCGCAATGACATCAAGAAAGAGTCGTGACCTCTTGTCCACCGAGCTCTCCCCCCATGTCTCCGACGTCACCCCGGGGCGCGGCGCGCTGCGTCCGGCGCGCTCGTGGCTCCACTCCGACGCACCCTCGCTCTCCTTGAACGGGCCCTGGCGGTTCCGCCTCTCGCCGACGGCGTCCGGACCGGAGGCCTTCGCGGTGGACGGCTTCGACGACCAGGGCTGGGACAGCATCCCCGTGCCCTCCCATTGGGTGATGGAGGGTGACGGGGCCTACGGCCGGCCGATCTACACGAACATTCAGTTCCCCTTCCCGATCGATCCGCCGTACGTGCCGGACGAGAACCCGACGGGCGATTACCGGCGGCACTTCGACCTGCCCGCCGACTGGTCGGACGCCGAGCGCGTGCTGCTGCGCTTCGACGGTGTCGAGTCGCTGTTCCGGGTGTGGGTGAACGGCGTCGAGGTCGGCGGCGCGAGTGGCAGCCGGCTCGCCCACGAGTTCGACGTGACCTCAGCGGTCCACACGGGCGACAACACCGTCGCGGTGCGCGTGCACCAGTGGTCGGCGGCCAGCTATGTCGAGGACCAGGACCAGTGGTGGCTGCCGGGCATCTTCCGCGACGTCACGCTCCTCGCCCGGCCCGTCGGCGGCATCGAGGACGTCTGGCTGCGGACCGGATACGAGGACGGTCACGGACGGATCGAGGCGGAGATCACCGCAGACGCGTCCGCCTTCCCGGTCACCCTGCGCATACCCGAACTCGGCGTCGAGCACGTCTGGACCGCACCGGGCGAGGTCGCCCCGCTCGACGTCCCCGAAGTGCGGCCCTGGTCGGCCGAAGAGCCCCTCCTGTACGAGGCCACCGTGTCCACGGCCGCGGAGACCGTCGCGCTGCGGGTGGGATTCCGCACCGTCGAGATCCGTGGCGACCTGTTCCTGGTCAACGGCCGCCGCGTCGTCTTCCACGGAGTGAACCGCCACGAGGCGCATCCCGAGCGTGGCCGGGTCTTCGACGAGGAGCACGCGCGGGAGGACCTGGCCCGCATGAAGCGGTTCAACGTCAACGCCATCCGCACCAGCCACTACCCGCCGCATCCCCGACTGCTCGACCTCGCGGACGAACTCGGCTTCTGGGTGGTCCTCGAATGCGACCTGGAAACGCACGGCTTCGACCAGGTCGACTGGGCCGGCAACCCGAGTGACGACCCGGCGTGGCGCGAGGTCTACCTGGACCGCATCCGGCGCACGGTCGAACGGGACAAGAACCACCCGGGCATCGTGATCTGGTCGCTGGGCAACGAGGCGGGTACCGGGGGGAACCTGGCCGCCATGTCGGCATGGGTCCATGCCCGCGACGCAGGCCGCCCGGTGCACTACGAAGGGGACTACACCGGCGAGTACACCGACATCTACTCCCGCATGTACGCCTCGGTGCCGGAGGCCGAGCAGATCGGAGCCGACGGAGCCCGGTCCCCACTGCTGAACTGCACTCCCGCGCAGAGCGCCCGGCAGCGCACCAAGCCGTTCCTGCTGTGCGAGTACGCGCACGCGATGGGCAACGGACCGGGTGCGTTCGACCAGTACGAGGCACTCGTGCGGCGGTATCCGCGGCTGCACGGCGGCTTCGTGTGGGAGTGGCGCGACCACGGCCTCCTCGCCACGGCCCCGGACGGAAGGCCGTACTACGCCTACGGGGGCGACTTCGGCGAAGTCGTGCACGACGGCAACTTCGTCATGGACGGCATGCTGCTGAGCGATGACGTCCCCAGCCCGAGTCTGTTCGAGTTCGCCGCCGTCACGCGGCCCATCGACCTCGTCTTCGACGGCGGAAAGGTCGCGGTCACCAACCTGCGCCACACGGCCGACACGACGGACCTCAGCTTCCGCTGGCGCGTCGAGCACGACGGAGTCCTCGTGGGCTCAGGCGAGTTGGACGTACCCGTCCTCGCCGCGGGCGAGTCCGGATGGGCCACTCTGCCCCCGGTCACCGCCGCAACCGACGCGGAGACATGGCTGACGATCGACGTGGCACTGGCGGCGTCAACACCCTGGGCACCCGCGGGACATGTGGTCGCGACCGCCCAACTGGACTGCACAGCACGTCGCCCCGTGCCCACGGTGCGGCCACAGGCCGAGTGGCAGCCGTGCGACGGGAACCGGTCGCTCGGAAGCGCCGAGTTCAGCGGCGGATCCCTTGTCCGCCTCGGCGACCGTGCCGTGACGGGGCCATGGCTGGAGCTGTTCCGCGCGCCGACCGACAACGACGAGAGCCCGTCCGACGGAGTCGAGGGGAGCGATGACAGCATCGCCGGTACGTCGAACGCCGACCTGTGGCGTCGTGACGGCCTTGACCGTCTGACCGTACGGCGCATCCGCGTGGAGCACACCGCGGATGCCCTGCGCACCCTCGACAAGGTCTCCGCCGCGAACTCCGCGGCGTGGGTGATGGTGGAGTCCATCTGGTCGCTCGAGGACGGCGAACTGGAACTACGCGTCGAGATCGAACCCTCGTGTGGGTGGCGGACGGTGTGGCCCCGGATCGGGATCCGTTTCGAACTGCCCGACGGCGCGGCTCCCGTCGACGGAGCGGAGTGGTTCGGCCTTGGCCCGCTGGAGTCCTATCCCGACAGTCTCCGTGCCGCCCGCACAGGCCGTTTCACGGCCACGATCAGCGACCTCTCGGTCGACTACGCCCGCCCGCAGGAGACCGGCCACCGCTCCGAGCTGCGCCGGCTGACACTGACCAGTGGTGCCACCGAGGTTCTCCGCGTCACGCCCCTCCCCGACACCCGAGGACGCCGCCCCGGCTTCACCCTGAGCCGCCACACCCCGCAGCAGATCGCCCGAGCCGAGCACCCCTTCGAGCTCGCCGACTCCACGACGAGCCACCTCATCATCGACGCGGTCCAACACGGCCTCGGTTCACGAGCATGCGGCCCCGACGTGTGGCCCGAGTTCGCACTCCGCCCCGAGTCCCGCACGATCAGGCTGCGCATCACTGCGGGATAGGGCTCGGCGAGGCTGCGGCTGCGGCTGCGGGCGGTCTCGCCCTGGATGCCCCGACTTCGGACGCACACCATCGACTCACAGAATCTGCGAACCCGCTCACGGGGTTTGAAGTCGCTGACACGGAACACACGGAGTCTCTGACACGGCCTTTATACAACCAGGTAGGAGACACACATCATGGGCATCATCGCCTGGATACTCATCGGTCTGCTCGCGGGCATCATCGCCAAGGCGCTCATGCCCGGAAAGGACCCGGGCGGCATCATCATCACGATGCTCATCGGTATCGCGGGAGGTCTCCTCGGCGGCTGGCTCGGCAAGGTCATCTTCGGCGTCGACTCCATCGACGGCTTCTTCGACCTCTCCACCTGGATCGCCGCCATCATCGGCTCGCTGATCCTCCTGGTCCTGTACCGGGTCATCACCGGCAACCGCCGCCACGCCTGACCCCACCCCCGCGCCTTCGGCACATCGGCTCCGCCCTCCCGTCACGGGAGGACGGAGCCGCCGCTGTTTGGGCCCAGGGCCCATCACGCCGGTTCGACAGGCAGCCACAGCTCGCAGGTCGCGGTACTGAAGTCGTCCGCGCGCTCGAGGAACGCGACCATCGAGGGACCTGGCCTCAGACGCCACGGGTTGGAGGGGAACCACTCGGTCGCGGTCGCGGCCCAGGTCGTCTGCAGGGACTGGGGAAACGGCCCAGCGGTGCTGAACACTGCCCACTTGCCGGCCGGCAGCTCGATGGCGTCGAGGTCGTCAGGGGCCGGCGTACTTCCGGAAACGGCGACGCCGTGGAGGTAGGTCAGTTCGCTCCCCTCCGTGGCGTCGGGGTCGAGGTCGTCACTGACTTGCAGCAGGCCCTCCGGTTCGGCGTTGCTGAGTGCCTTCAGCCGGACATGTGCTTCTTGTGGCAGTGCGGCGATGTGCCGCTGGATGTGCGGGTTGATGCCCTGATGGATGAGCGGTACCCGGGCGGCGTGTCCGACCAGCCGGAACGCGGGGCGGTCGACGAGGCGGGTGTCCATGGGGATGCTCCCTTCGACGGTCAGGTGGAACCTGAGCTTCGGTTGTGTCCGCAAGGGGCCTCCGTCGCGGCGCACGGCACTGAGCCCGGCGCCGTGCACCGCACGGAACGCCCGTCCGAATGCCTCGGTCGAGCTGTATCCGTGCCGGACGGCGATGCTCAGCAGGTCGTCCTCACCTCGGACCACGTCGCCGGCGGCGACGGTCATACGGCGTCGACGCACGTACTCCGACAGCGGCAAGCCGGCCAACGACGAGAACATACGGCGCAGGTGGTACTCGGTCGTGCCGAGCCCCCCGGCCAGTCCGCGCACGTCGAGCTCCTCAGCGAGGTGCTCCTCCACGAGATCGACGAGCCGATTGAGTGCCGAGATCATGAGGCCTCCTTTCGACTCCAACCCTGCCTGGCAGAACCCCGGCGGGACCCGACCGCTGCGGTCCGATCCGATCATGCGCCGGGTCGGTCACCCGAGCCGACGACGCTCATAACCTCGGGCAAGCAGCGGCTCGAGGTCAGGGCCCAAGCTCCCCTGCCCCAGTGCCATATGATCCCTCGAATCAGAACTAGGTCGGAGGATCACGTCCTATGAGTACCAGACCCGACCTGGTCGGAGTCGTCGCGACGGCTCGGGCACTGGGAACGCTCGCGTTGTTCGCCGGGGCGACCGGAGCACTGCCCATACTGCTCGGCCGCACACAGGGGTTGAGCGGCGCAGCCGTCACCGTTTCGGCAGTGCTGATCTTCGGCGTCCCCTTCGCCTGGTTCGCCGGCCCTCGCCGCGCCTGGTACCGGGAGCGACTCGATGCTGCCACCCCGATACCCCTGGGATCTGTGGTGGTCTCAAGAAGCGATGAATTCCGGCGCGTCACGCAGCCGGTGTCGACGGGGCTGGTCGCGGTTCTCGTGGTTGAACTGCTCGTCGCCTTCAAAACGGGTGTCCCCATAGGACTGGCGCTGAGCGGCGTCGGCGCCGGCCTGCTGAGTCAGGCACATTGGCTTGCGCGGCAGGAACGTAAGCGCGACGTTCGGATCGTCTGCCCGGTTGCCCCCGGCCGAGTTGCCGCGGACGACCCTCACCTCTCCGTGTACAAGACGGTGCCGTTCTTCACCGATGCGGGCACGCACCCGCCGACCAGCCTGAATCAAAGCTGAGTTGACCCCTCTGTCGAAGGCATGCCCGCCCACCGGATTCGATGGCGAAGTGCCACGTGTCCATTGAGACCGAGGAACAGCAGGGTCTTCAGGAGCAGTTCTTCCAAATGCCGGCCAGGCTGTCGGGAATCGCCGGGATGTCTCCGCAGCCGTGCGGTCCGGCGGGGAAGCCGTCACTCCCGACATAGGCCCAGCCGCCGCCGGAGTTGCGGAAGTACTTGGTCGCGCTGCCCTCGTCCTGCATGCCCACGAGTTCCCCTTACGTCGCACCGTCGACGGGCTGGAAGCGGGTGGCCGCGTAGCGGACGGCACCGCACTGGGGCCGTGCCGTCCGCCCGCCCGGATGCGGATGTGGATGTGGATGTGGATGCGTTCAGGGAGGAGTGCCTGGGGCCTGCGGAAGCGCGACCTACCGAGTCCTGACATCCCGTCAGCATCATGATCCCGCCGACCAGCGCCATCACCGACGTACGTCTGAGATCGGGCCTGACCCATCCTTGTCTCCACCGGGGAAGTCACGGGCCCGCCCCACGTGACCATGGCTCACGCCACCGTGCACGTGGACGCGAACCCCGCCCCATAGAACAGCACGAGCCAGCCTGGAAATCGCGGCGAGCGGGATCTCGATTCCGTAGGGATGCCCTGGTCGCGGGTCCGCCGGGAGCCGGCCTTGACCGCCGCGCAATGCGAGGACGTCTCCGGGCGCCACGTGGCACGCACGCCAACGCCATGGCCGGTCACCTCGTTTCCGACGAGGACGTCGCCCGTCGGCGAGCAGCTGCGGTCAACCGACTCGCTAGAGCTCGTAGTCCTGTGCCAGCTCCTCCCAGCTGATGCCGCGCAGCGCGGGATCAGCCTCCTCGCCTGACGGGACGTCCGGGACAGGCTGGAACCAGATCACGATGAGGGCGGACCGGTGCAGCACGGGATCGAGCTCGGGAGCGACCGCCGCCGAGCGGAAGACGCCGGTGCACACAACGGAAGGGAGCACCTCGACCGGGCCGAAGGCACCGGCGGTCTGCTCCGGGTACGCGCGCGAGGGCGTGACGAGATGCACCGGTGCAAAGGAGAACGTCTGCTCGGCCTGCCGTTGGACGCCCCTCACCTTCATGTCGTTGATGAGCTTGCACGGGTAGCCCTCCAGCATCCCGCCATAGGTCGAAGACATCCGCAGCTCGGCAAGCTCCACCGTACGACCGGACGAAAGGACTATGCGGCTCAGAGACATGCCAACACCCTAGGCACGAGATCCACTTTCGGTCTTTCGATATACGGCATAGCTGTTCACCCCGGCCTCCCACTTGCGCCGGCGCAGCACGGGAGGGAGCTGAAGAGGTGTCGGCTCGGTCGAGCGGTTCTGCATCGCCGCGTCGCATGGTGCTGTCCCAACGCGAGCGCATGCCTCCCTGACTACCCGGCCGTCTCGGGCGACGCGGAAGGAGACCGCGGTGGGTAGGTCGGGTGCAGCGAGGAGGGCAGTGGCGCGAGCGATGCGCACAGGGGAGTCGGGAAGGCGGGCTCTTTGCGCTGCACGTCCCCGCAGCCTCCGGCCGAGGTACGGATGATCGGCTCCCAGCCGGACTTCCTCGCGCGGAAGAACCAGCGGTCGCCCAGCCGTGATGAGCACGCCGGGTCCGTCGAGTCTCCGCACGCCGGTCCCGTGCGCCAGGAGAAGTCGAGCACGAGCCACTTCCCGTCGCACTTCTCCGAGTTCCGGTAGGTGTGCTCGGGTGCGCCGACCGCCATCAACGCCTGGTCGTACGAGGCGGCTGTGCAGCCGGTGGGCGCCGGTGTGCAGCCCAACTCCCCGCACAACCGCAGCGCGGGCGGTTTGGCTCCATCGGCGGTGAAGTGCGTGTAGTTGTCGACGATCACGTCCCGGTCGCCCAGCGGTTCGGGCAGCCTGACCTGTGCCGTGGCCGTGCTCTCCCTGGTGCATCCGGAAGCCCGGTCCCCCGAGGGCGAGGTGAAGGTGACCTGAACCCGCACGAGGTCGGTTGCGGGGTCCGTGAGCACCGCCTTGAGCTTGCGAACGCAGGCACGGGCGCCGCTGGGCACCTGGGTCTTGAGGAACAGCGTCCGGCGGTCCGTGCCGAGGCGGACGCCGGTGACCGCGGAGGGTTGCATCGTGGTCCAGGGGATCGGCTCTGCCGTTGACCGCGAAGGCGGCCTCTCGCCCTCTTGTCCGTACACCTGGTTTCCGCACGCGGTGAGAGCCAGCAATGTCCCGGCACAGAGTGACGCGGCCACAGCCGCTCGGCGCCTTCTGCGTGATCGCCGCACGAGTCCCCCCAACACACCGACATCTTCGCGGCCAACATAGACCGATCCTCGAACGGCCCGGAGTCCATTGCCAGTTCGCAAGCTGACGTTGCCACTGCGGTGGCGGCTTGAAAGCAACCGGGCCTGGCCACCGAGCTCGGGTGGAGACGACGCCTACGCCGGAGCGACCGTGCGGCGAACACAGTCGCGCAACAGGGTGCGCCTCTGGTCGTGGACTTCCGAGGATTCCGTCGCGGTCGCCGCGTAGACGTTGCTCACCGGCGACCAGGCCATGGACATGGCGATGACCATGGCCATCACGTCGAAGGGGTCCCCCTGCCGGATGCGTCCGGCGGCCTGCGCTTCGGCGATGGCGTCGAGCTTGCGATCGTCGTACTGCTCGTGCTCCGCCACGAGGTGCCCGGTGGGCCGGCGCTCCAGACGGGCCCAGGTGGCGAGGCGGATGAGGTCGGGGCGGGCGAGATACTCGTCGTAGAGGCGCACGGCCCAGTCGGCCAGGTCCTCGACGCGGCCGTACCTGGATTCTTGAGGTCGCGGGCGGCCGCTTCGTCATGCTCCAGGTCGGGGGCGAGCGTGGCCGTGTCGAGATCGTTTCCCTGCCAGTGCCAACCGTGCTCGGCCATCGCCTCTTTCGTCCACTCCAGCAGACACTGTGCGCCTTCCTCGCCACGCCGCAGGTCATGCCCGCCGCCCGAGGCGAACCAGAACAGCAGGGCACCTGCGGCCGGCTTCTCACCGTCGCACGGGCCGCACAACTGAAGGTGGATCGGCCGGCCGACGGCGTCGTTCTTCGGCGCGACGCAGCTCACGAGAAGTTCCCCGCCACACCGGGAGCAGGACGGGAGGCGGTCAGATGTTGCGAGGCTGTGCACTTCGCTCCGTATCGGAAGAAGCAAGGGCGATCGGCGGACGGACGCAGGGGCCCGGCGCTCCGCCGGACCCCTGCTCACACGACGCGACAGGGAGCGCCACCTGGGCTCGTGGAACCCTGGGCCGTCCCGTGAGTTGTCGTGGTCGTCAGGCGCGGACGATGTTCTCCGCCTGGGGGCCCTTCTGGCCCTGGGTGACGTCGAAGGTGACGTGCTCGCCCTCGTTCAACTCCCGGTAGCCGTTGCCCGAGATGTTGGAGTAGTGGGCGAAGACGTCCGGTCCGCCGCCGTCCTGCTCGATGAAGCCGAAGCCCTTTTCGGAGTTGAACCACTTCACGATGCCGCTGGCCATACTGCTGTCCTTCGCATAGCGCCGGGAACCCCCGGCTGATCTCTGAGAGGTGCCCGTCCGTGACCGGAGGACACCCGGCAATTGTTCTACCCCACCCGTCGCCCGGATCACACACGCACCTACCTGCGCGCGACCGAGTTGTACCACCGAGTCACTCGCCGTGGCCTCGGGACGTCAGCCCGCGTACGACCCCGCAGCGCCGGGGTACGCGTCGACACCCTTCGGGTTGGGGCCGTACTCGTTCGGCCCCGGGTTGCCCTCCAGGAGGGTGAAGACGAAGAGCACGAGCCCGCCGACGAACGGCACGAAGCTGATGAAGAACCAGGCGCCCGAGCGACCCGTGTCGTGAAGCCGGCGGACGAGGACGCCCAGCGACGGCAGGATCACCGCGAGGATGTACGCGACGTAGAGGACGTAGAAGACCGTCGACTTCGTGGCCGCCGCGAGGCCGATCAGAACCAAGGCGATGACGACGTTGAAGAGAGCGAACATCCAGTACTCGCTCCGTCTGGCCCGGCCCTGGAACGACGCGTACTTCTTGAGGACGTCTGTGTAGTAGTGCATGGATCCCCCCTGCTGGATGGCCTACCCACCCCAATGGCATGGTCATGTTCGTATGACCAGGGCGCGAACGTAGACGGAGCGGGCTCCTCTGGTCAAGACCATTCCGGCGCCCCGAGCCCGGCGCACCTTGACACTGTCGCCGACTCGAGCCGACCATCCTCGAGTCGCGCACCGGCCTTCCTTCGGACGGGAGGTCGGCACCGTACCGGCCCACACGATCCCGATGCCGTCAACGGCCTCGGGTCACCGCGTACGACCGCCTGGGCAACGGCGAGAGGACGGGAACCACCATGGCCGACGCTCGGCCCACCACAGCCGTGAACTCCCTTGCCCGGTCGGCTGTTGAGGGGGACACCGGAATGCGCCCCAGGGAGCTTCTCGTCGGACAGCGCACCCGCGTATGGATCGCCTCCGCCGAGTCCACCGTCCCCGAACTGGTCCATGAGACCTCGGATCTGCTCCTCGAGGCTCCCAACTGGTCCGCTGACGGCGCCCATCTGCTCCTCAACGGGGACGGCAGGCTGTGGCGGCTGGACCTGGCGCAGAAATCCGCCGGACTCGTGGAGATCCCCCTTCACGGAGTCCCGCCGATCAACAACGACCACGTACTGGCTCCCGACGGCAGGCACGTGTTCCTGTCGGGCATGGACGGCCACCTCTACCGCGCCCCGTCGGCCGGCGGCACCGGAACCCGTCTCACCGGCGACGACGGACTGCTGCACTTCCTGCACGGAGTGAGCCCGGACGGCAAGACTCTGGCCTACGTGGCCATCCCGCGCGACACGGCGGGTGCCCGGGGGCAACTCGCGCTCATGCCCGCACAGGGCGGCCCGAGCCGACTCGTGGACACGGGCGCCGGTCATGTCGACGGTCCCGAGTACTCCCCCGACGGTGCATGGATCCACCTCAACACCGAGGCGTTCGCATCGGTCCTCGGGCATGCGCAGCTCGCCCGCCTTCCCGCAGCGGGCGGACCGCTGGAGCGTGTGGTCGCGTCCGACACCGTGGACTGGTTCCCGCACCTCTCCCCCGACGGCCGCTTCGCCACGTACGTGGCCTTCCCGTCCGGCACGCTCGGCCACCCTGAGAACGTCGACGTCGACGTGCACCTCGTCGCGACCGAGGCGTGGGAGAAGCCTCTTCGCACCTTCCGGGTCTTCGGGGGCCAGGGCACGCTCAACGTCAACAGCTGGGCACCCGACAGTCGGCGATTCGCCTTCGTCTCCTATCCGATGACGGGCCACTGAGCGACGCTCAGCAGCGCGGACACGTGAAGGACGGCCTGCTCCTTTGTCGGCAGGTCATCCATGAGGTGCGCGGGGTCGGCGGATCAGGACCTCTGGACGCGCCCCCGCACTACAGGTGTGGTGCCGGCGGCAGCGGCGTCCGGGCTCCCCTGTCCGGTGTCGCGCTGAACGCCTCGATCACATAGGCGGCGAACCGTCGGGAGGCCGCGTGCCGGGCGGTGCGCGGCGCGTCTTGAAGGCCTCGGTGAGCCATGAGCATGAGGACCAGGTCGTCGACGACGAAGCCGGGGCGGAGCCGGCCGGTCTTCTGGGCCCGGCGGGACAGTTCGGCAACAGCGTGCAGGGTCTGCTCACGGTCCCCGGCGAAGTCCATGGCTTCGGGGAAGGTCGTCATGAAGGCGTCGGCGAATCCCCGGCTGTGTGCGTGGAGTTCGCAGATCCGCTCGATGAGGGTCCGGAATCCGCGCCACGCGTCCGGGTCCGCCAGGGCGTCGCGGACGGCGGCATGACAGGCTCCCCGCTGCTCGGCGAAGGCGGCGACGATCAGCGCCTGTTTGGTCGGGAAGTGCCGGTACAGCGTGGCGGGGCCGACGTCCGCCTGCCGGGCGACCTCGCGCAGCGGCGTACCCAGGCCCTCCTCGCCGAAGACCGCTCGGGCGGCCTCCAGAATGCGGGCCCGGTTGTCGCGGGCGTCGGAGCGCGTGGCGTGAGGCAAACGGTCGGTCATGGTCTCTCACTTTAGCCAAACGGACGGGGGCGTCCGTTACGGTCCGAGAGCGGGTGGGCCCCTGCATGAGCACCGTGCTGGTGGTGCCTCGGGATACGGGGGCCGGGCTCGCCCCGTGGTCGTGGTCGTGGTCGTGGTCGTGGACGACTACGACCGGACGGTTCACCGACTTGAGGAGCAGAGATGAAAGCCGTCGTGATCAGGAGGTTCGGAGACCCTGAGGGCCTGGAGGTCGTCGATCTGCCTGTGCCTGTTCCCGCGCCGGGGCAGGTACAGATCACCACGGAGGCCGTCGGAGTGGGTGGCGTGGACGCCGTGATCCGCCGAGGCACCCTCGCCGCGTACGGCTTCCAGGAAGGCCATCTCCTCGGCAGCGAGGTGGCCGGACGCGTCACCGCGGTGGGAGAAGGGGTGGACGCCTCCTGGACGGGGCGGCGGGTGTGGGCGTTCACCGGGCTGTCGGGAGGGTACGCCGAGCAGGCCGTCGCCTCCGTGGAGGACGTCCTCCCGCTGCCGAACGGCCTGTCCGGCGCGGACGCGGTGACCCTCGGTGGCTCGGGCGTGGTCTCCCACTTCGCCCTGGACCGCGCTCGATTCGCGCCCGGCGAGGCGGTACTCGTGCGTGGCGCGGCGGGCAGCATCGGGATCACGGCGGTCCAGCTTGCCGCCAAGGGTGGCGCGGGTGCCGTGGCGGTCACCACGTCGTCGACGGAACGGGGCTCCCGACTGCGGGCCCTGGGCGCGACCCATGTCCTCGACCGCTCCGGCGAGGGCGGCCGGGACGCCCCGTCGGGATTCGACGTGGTGATCGACGTCGTGGGCGGTGCCCAACTCCCCCACTTCGTCGACAGGTTGCATTCCAACGGTCGGTACGTCGCTGTCGGCGTCGTCGGCGGGCAGCCGCCTGCGGACTTCGGCATGCGCTTGATGGACGCCTTCCGCAGGTCGCTGTCGTTCGCCACCTTCAGCTCCGACACGGTGCCCGGTCCCGAACGCCAGGCCGTGCGATCGTCCCAGTTCGCCGCTGCCGCGGGCGGCCTCCTGCGCACGGTCGTGCACGATGTCCTGCCGCTGGACCAGGCGGCGCGGGCCCACCGCGCAATGGACGCGGGCACGGTGTTCGGCAGGGTTGTGCTGACGCCCTGACTTGGGCAGGACCGCAGCTGCGGCAGAGGGACGACGACGCGGGGTCCGTAAGGGACAGCGGCTCAACGACGTTGCCTGCGCCGTCCGGGACCCGGGCGGGACGCGAGCGACGCGCCCTCTGGTGACACCGCGGGCGGCGGTCGGGCGGGCGGGTCACGGCGATGTGAGACGGCCCAGGCGATGCGCCGCGACCTCGGTGAGAGCCGCTTGGGTCTTCGCCCAGCCGGTGCTGTCGATGCCGGTGACGTGGCGCAGGTAGGCAAGGGTGACCTGCTGCACGAGGGCGACACGTTCCGGGTTCTCGTCGGTGGTCTCGGCAACCTCGTATCCGGAGATGCCGCCGAGGAAGTGCTGACCGCCGTGGACGGTGAGCAGGCTCTTGTGGGTACTGCCGCTGAGGAGGTACGGGTCGACGGTCCAAGCCGGTCCCCGAGTGGACAGACCCACTTCGTCCTCGTCCCCGGCGACGACAAGATGGGGCACGGTGATGTGGGAGAAGTCCTGGTCCCTCAGCCAGGGCAGGTTCTCATGGGCGAACGGAGTCAGTTCGTCGCCGCCCTTGCCGGCCGTGGCCAGTTGGATACTTGCCGTGACCCGCCCGTCGGACAGGTCCTCGGCGGTGCCGGTCCTGGGGTCCGTCACGCGCAGTCCCACGAGAATGCCCGCGGTCTGCCCGCCGAAGGAATGGCCGGCCGCGACGATGCGACCGCGGTCCGTGCGCCCGGCCAGTCCGGGAACGGCAGCTTCCAGCGTGTCGAGTTCGTCGAGGATGCGCTTCATGTCCTGGACGCGGTGGCGCCACACGTCGGGCTTGCGCGGGTCGTCGATGGGGACGGCCGGCCGCTTGGAGTCCAGATGGGTCGGCTGGACCACCACGAACCCGCGCGCGGACCAGTAGTCGACCAGGGGCGCGTAGCCGTCCAGGTTCGAGCCGAAGCCGTGCGCGAACACGACGATCGGCAGCCGCTCGCCGACGACCGGTGCGGAGACGCGCACGTGCAGGTCACTACCGCGTTGGGGTGCGGGCAGCACGATCGGCTTGACCGAGACGGTACGTGAGGGGGCGGTGACGGGAAGGTCGGTTGCGGTCATCGGCGATCGGCTTCTTTCGTGGTGCGTGGCGCATGTGACGCGAGGGGACGCGGCATGCGCGGCGTCATCGGGTCGGAGTTCCGCTCCGAGGCCCTGCACGCATTACGCTAAAACCTGACACCGACGTCAGAGGCAAGTGTTGTGATCAAGGTCGCGTGAGGAGTGCAGCGTGCGGATCGGTGAACTCGCGACGCGAACGCAGGTCAGCGTTCGGGCGCTGCGGTACTACGAGGAGCAGTCCCTGCTCGCCGCCGAACGCAGCCCCAGCGGACAGCGCCACTACTCGGCCGATGCGGTGGACCGCGTCCTGCTGATCCAGCAGCTCTACGCCGCCGGCCTTCCCAGCAGAACGATCGCCGACCTCATGCCGTGCGTCATCGACGGCAACGCCACCCCTGAGCTGCTCGGGCGTCTCGCGGCAGAACGCGACCGCCTCGACCGTCAGATCACCGACCTGGCGGCAACACGCGCCCGACTCGACTCGGTCATCACGGGCGCCACCACCAACCTGCACACCGGCGAACCCTGCCCGGCCACCGCTTCATCCGGCACTTCCGCCGCTCGCTAGCGCCGGATCCGCCTGCGGGGTCCGTCGAGCGAGCCTGACAGTGGCCCGGAGTTCAGGGCATGGCAGAAGCCTGATCCCGGAACCGGCGTCGTGCTGTCCTCGTCCCGGGGCCAGGCTCCCTCGGTCACCCCAGCCTTTCTCAACCCGCCGTCGCGTAGCGGCTCGTGGGGCGTGGGAGGTTCAAGTGACCGCGTAGCGTGGTGGATTCGTACTGGGTGCGGAAGACTCCGCGCCTCTGCAGTTCCGGGACCAGGCCGCGGGTGATCGCTGTCAGGTCGTGGGGCAGGGTGGCCGGGCGCAGTCGGAAACCGTCGAGGCCGGCTGAGCGCCAGTCGAGGAGCAGGTCGGCGAGTTCGGCGGGGGTGCCGGTGAAGATCTCGGCGTCGGAGGCGAGTTCGGTGCCGGCCACCTCGTCGAGGCGGGCCTTGCGGCGGGCGGCGGCGCCGGGTTCGTCGTCCAGGAGGACGAGCAGGTCCGCGAAGGTTCGTAGCGGCCGTTCCGTCACGTCTCTGCCCGTGCCGCGCACCGCCTCGTCGACCTGGGCGAGGATCGCCGCGACCCCGGCTCTGTCGTGCGGGGTGACGTGGACGACGTCGGAGCTGAGCGCCGCGAACTCGTACGGGGTGGAGGCGTGCGCGAGGCTCGCGACGAGCGGCTGGCCCTGAGGGGTGCGTGGGGTGATCGAGGGGCCCTTCACGCTGAAGTTCGCGCCCTGGAAGTCGACGTGGTGGACCTTGTCGCGGTCGATGAAACGGCCGGTCGCCGCGTCCCGTATCTCCGCGTCGTCCTCCCAGCTGTCCCAGAGCCGCCGTGCCGCTTCGACCACTTCCGCGGCCTCCGTGAACAGGTCGCGCAGCCGCGCGGCGATCAGCTCCGAATCCGTCACGTCCTCGTCGGTGAGCTGGGGGGTGGTGCGGCGGCCGAAGTGGGCGGCGTCGGCGGCGCGCGACGAGATCTGCGGGCGCCAGCCGGCCCGGCCCTTGGCGGCGTGGTCGAGTGTGGCGATGCCGATGGCCAGGTGGAACGGCTCGGTGTGGGTGACGTTCGTGGTCGGGACGAGGCCGATGTGGGTGGTGAGCGGGGCGAGGTGGGAGGCGAGCAGGACCGCGTCCATGCTGCCCCTGACCTGGTCGGTGCGGTCGTCGGGCCGGTGGAAGGCGGCGGACTGGAGCCCGAGGGCGTCCTCGAAGGTGACGAAGTCGAGCAGGCCGCGCTCGGCCTCCGCGACGAGGTCTGCCCAGTACGCGGCGGTGAGCAGTTCGCCGGGCCGGGCGCCTTCCTCGCGCCAGGCGGCCGGGTGCCAGCCGGCGCCGTCGAGCGCGACGGCCAGATGCAGTGGGGCGCCCGGGGTGCCCGTCGGGTCGGTGGCGGCGGTCGTGCCCGTCATGCGGAGGTCTCCTTGTCGTCGCGCGGGGCCGGTCCGCCCCAGCCGGCCGGGCGGGGTGCGCCGGACAGGCCCAGGTGGTCGCGGAGCGTGCTGCCGGTGTAGTCGTCCCGGTGGACGCCCTTCTCCTGGAGCAGCGGCACCACCCGGTCCACGAAGTCGTCCAGGCCGCCGGGGGTGAGGTGGGGGACGAGGACGAAACCGTCGGCGCCCTCGGTCTGGACGTAGTGGTCGATGGCGTCGGCGACCGTACGCGGGCTGCCGACGAAGGTCTGGCGGCCGCCGACCTCGATGACCAGCTCACGGATCGACAGGTTCCGTTCTTCGGCGAGCTTGCGCCACTGCCGGGCCGTCTCCCCCCTGCCCTTGCGGAACACGGAGTGCCCCTTCAGGAGGTGGGCGTCGTCCTCCGGCTCGATGTCGGGAAGCGGTCCGTCGGGGTCGTACGCGGACAGGTCGCAGCCCCAGACGGCCTCCAGGTGGGCGATCGCGGTCTGCGGGCTCACCAGCTCACGGCTGATCTCCTCGGCGTAGGCGGCGGCCTCCTCGTCGGTGTCGGCGACGACCGCGTTGGCGGTGGGCAGGATCAGCAGATCGTCGGGGCCACGGCCGTACTTGGCGAGGCGGCGCTTCACGTCCCGGTAGAAGTCCCGTGCCGCATCGATCCTGCTGTGTTTGCTGAAGATGACCTCGGCGTCGGACGCGGCGAACTCACGGCCCGCGTCGGACTCCCCGGACTGGATGATCACCGGGTGCCCCTGCGGCCCGGGCGGGGTCGTGAACCGGCCGGATATGTCGAAGTGTTGGCCCCGGTGGTCGAAGCGGCCGGCCCCGGCGGCGGCGAACTCCCCCTTGACCGCGTCGGCCCGCAGGTCGCCCTCGGCCCAGCTGTCCCACAACTGCCGTGCCGTGCCGAGGAATTCGGCGGCCCGGGTGTAGCGGTCGGTCTCCGGGAGGAATCCGCCCCGGCGGAAGTTCTCGCCGGTGAAGGCGTCGTAGCTGGTCACCACGTTCCACGCGGCCCGCCCGCCGCTGAGCCGGTCCAGGGTGGCGAACCTGCGCGCCACCTCGTACGGCTCGTTGAAGGTGGCGTTGACCGTGGCGGCGAGGCCGAGGTGCTTGGTGACGGCGGCCAGGGCGCTGAGCACGGTCAGGTTCTCCGGGCGTCCCGCGATGTCCAGGTCGTAGACGTGTCCTTTGTGCTCGCGGAGCCGCAGGCCTTCGGCCAGGAAGAAGAAGTCGAACTTGCCGCGTTCGACGGTCTGCGCGAGCCGGATGAAGGAGTCGATGGAGATCTGGCTCTCGGAGCGCGGGTCCGACCAGACGGTGACGTTGTGGATGCCGGGCAGCTGGGCTGCGAGGTGCACCTGTTTCCTGCGGGTGGCGGGCACGGCTCGGTCTCCTCCTGCGAGGTCGGACGGCGGGACGGGGTGGTCGCTCTCAGAGCGTGCACGGGCCGGTCGGCGTCTGCACAGCTCGACCGGCCCCGCTTCACGAGGTTTTCATGCCGTGGTGACACGCTCCGGCGCCTCTGCGGCGAGGGGCGCCGGAGCTGCGCCCGGGGTGGTGGACGGGGTCGGGGAGACGTATCGCACCTGGTTCTCGAAGGCCACGCCATGGCTCTTCACGTCGATGGCGATGCGGTCGCCGTCGGCGATGCGGAACCCGTCGTGGAAACTCGCCTCGTCCGCGCCCAGGAGGACGTAGTTGACCAGCCCGGGCCGCCGCACCGCCGGGAACGTGAACAGGTGGTCGGCCATGTCCTGCACCCGGTAGTAGAGGGCGTCGTCGCCGCAGTCGAAGAGGCCCTCCCACGCGGTCGCGCCGTCCCGGACGATGGTGACCCGCCCCGTCACCGTGCGGGGCGGCGGACCGAGGAACAGCCAGGGGGTGAGAGCGGTGTCGCACAGCTTGCAGTACGGGTTGTAGCCGGGGTCCTGCCGGTGCAGGCCGATGTCGCACAGGTCGTTGCCGAAGGTGTAGCCCGCGTAGTGCGGGGTGCCGTCGGCGTCGTTCACGTAGACCAGGGCGACCTCGGGCTCCTCGATGAGGGCGACCGGGTGCGCGGGCACGTTCAGCGTCTCGCCCGGCAGGCGCACCCAGTCGCCGAACCCCTTGAAGAACCACTTGGGCGGGGTGAACTCCCCGCCCTCGGGGGCTGTTTCGCCGCCCCACTTCTTCTTGTGGGTGCCCATGAAGCCGCTCAGCAGGGCGTTGCCCGTGGCCGCCGGCAGCAGCGGTGGCAGCAGTCGTACCTCCGGGTCCCCGGCAGTGACGGTGACGGTCTCCGCGCCCTCGGTGAGGGTGGCCCGCAGGGCTTCCTCCGAACCGTCCGTGGCGATGAACGCGGCGGCCGTATCGCCGTCTCCCACTCGGTACAGGGTCTGCTGGGCGCCGTCCTCGGGGCGACCGAAGCCGACGTGGCGTGCGCCCTTGTACAACGCCTCGAAGAGGACGGGCAGGTGAGGGTGGGACACAGGTGACTCCTCTTGCACGTGGGTGAGTTGAGGTGGATCAGGGGTGAGGGAGCAGGACGGGTGCCTGCGCGCCCGTGAGGTCGGCGAGCACCTCGCCGACCCGGTCGACCGACTCCCGTATCCAGGGCAGGTCGAGTGGTTCCGCGGCGTCCAGAGCGGCCGTGCGCCGCTCGTGGGTGTCGCCGTAGAAGTGGCTTGTCGCCGCCCGGATGCGCAGGGGGCTGCCGGGCTCCCCGAAGGCGCTCGCGGGCAGGACTCCGACCCCGTGGCGCTCCGAGAGGAGGCCGGCCAGCGCGTCCCCGTCGCGCACACCGTGTGCCTCGGCGAGGTGCTCCCGCAGGGGCTCGAAGTCCGGGTACAGGTAGCAGGTCGCCGCGACGGGGGCCAACTCCGCGCCTGCGGCGGTGAAACGGGCGGCGACCGCGCGCACGACCTTCTCGTGCAGCCGTCTGCTCGCCGTGACGCGCTGGACGACCTCGGACGGCTCCCCGAAGGCGTACGCGGCCGCCGTCTGCACCGGCGCGGGCGGGCTCGACCAGATCTGGCTGGCGATCGCGACGAGCCGGGTGTGCAGGGCGCGCCCCGGCCCGCTGTCGGGCAGCCGGGCCACTCCCGTGCGCCACCCGCCGAGCGCCAGGTTCTTGGTCAGGCCGGTGGTGACCACCGTCCGCTCCGGCGCGTACAGAGCCGGGGAGACGGCCGGCGCGGAGGTGGCGTACACCAGATCGCGGTAGATCTCGTCGGAGACGACGAAGAGGTCCAGTTCGCGTGCCGCGTCGGCGAGCCGTCGTACGGTGTCGGCGGAGGCGACCGTGCCGGTCGGGTTGTCCGGCGTGGTCACGACCACGGCCCGCGGGTCCTGACCGGCGGCCCGGGCGTCGGCGACCGCCTCGCGCAGCCTGTCCGGGTCGGGCACCCCGCCCTGCCCCGGCAGGATCGGGACGGGGAGGGGCCGGGATCCGGCCAGCCGAGCCTGCGCCGTGTAGCTGACCCAGCTCGGGACCGGGACGATCACGTCCCCGCCGATGGCGAGGAGCAGCGCGAACAGCAGGGACTTGCTGCCGGGACCCGCGACGACGAGTTCCGGGTCGACGCCCAGGCCGCGCCGCTCCCAGTACCCCGCAACGGCGGTACGCAGGACGGGACTTCCGGCGACGGAGCCGTACGCGTTCTCGGCTGCCGCGGCGGCGAGCCGGTCCCTGAGCGCGGGCAGGACGGGTAGGCCGATCTCCCCGCTGGCCATCGACAGGACCCGCTCCCCGGCCCGGCGGCGTCGGGCCAGGGCCTCGTCGGCGGCGAGGGTCGCCGACATGGGAACCGGTGCGGGGTGGGGCATGACAGCTCCAGCGATCGGGGGGTGCGGGCGACGGGGACGAAGTGGCTTTCAGCGCAGGAGTGATGAGGACGCCGACGGCGCGGTGTACCGCTCGCGCAGCTCCGCCTTGCGGACCTTGCCGGTCAGCGTCTTCGGGAGGGCGCGGACCAGTTCCAGCCGGTCCGGCAGGAAGCGGGCGTCGTGGCCCGCCCGCGCGACCCGGTCCCGTACCTCCTGGAGCGTCGGGCCTTGGCCGTCTCGCGGGACGACGACGGCGACGATCACGTTCCCGGGCCCGGTTCCGGTGTGGTCGGCCGGCGGCTCCAGGCCGACCAGCGCGGCCTCGACGGCCTGGGGGTGGCTGCCGATCACCGCCTCCAGCTCCGTCATCGGCGCCACCTGCCCGTCCCGCAGGATCGCGTCGCGGGCCCGGCCGATGATGCGGATACCGCCCCTGCCGTCGTCGCGGGCGAGGTCCCCGGTGTCGAACCAGCCGTCGGCTCCCAGCTCGGCCGCGAACGCCTCCGGACGCCGGTGGTAGCCGAGTGCGAGGGACGCACCCCGCACCTTGAGCCGGCCCACGGAGCCCGGCGTGCCGGAGGCCTGCACGGCTCCGAACTCCGCGGACGTCTCGATGCGGATCTCCATGGCGTCGATGGCGCTGCCGTTGCTCCGCGCCGCCCAGCCCGCCGGGTCCTCGGGCCGGGTGGTGGTCACCGGACCGTTCTCGGACATGCCCCACAGGGAGTGGGCGCGGGCCCCGAGCGTCGCGTGGACCTCGTCGGCCAACTCCTGCAGGACCGGGGCCGAGCCGATCACCACGTGCCGCAGCGTGCTCGTGTCGCGTCGCTCGGCCCGCTGGGACGCGGCGACGTCGGCGAGGGTGGCGGGCGGCCCGTACAGGAGGGTCGCCCCGTACCGCTCCACCAGGTCGAGCAGCGCCTCGTTGCGGCGTACGTCCTGGAAGGCGACCGTGCCGCCCAGCATGACGCCCGCGAGGACGCCCTGCGCGAAGCCCGAGTAGTGGACCAGGGGTGTGGACACCGCTGCCACCCAGTCGTCGCCCGCCCCGAACGCGTCGACGTAACCGCGTACGGCCGAGTGGACCGTGTTCTGGCTGTGCAGGACGCCCTTGGACAGGCCCGTGGTGCCGGAGGTGAACAGCACCACGAACGGGTCGTCCGCGCCGAGGGCCAGACCGTCCAGGCGGGCGGCTGCGCCCTCCTGCTCCTCCCGTTCCTCTGCCACGAAGTGCTCGTGGAAGGAGAACGCCCCCTCGGGGACCGGGCCGTCGACCACCGCCACGTGCTGGAGGGAGGGCAGTTCACCCTGGAGCCGGGTGACGATCTCCGCCAGAGGCGTGCCCACCCATTGGGGAAGGGTGACGCACACCCGGGCCCCGGTGAGGCCGAGGCGGTGGCGCAGCTCCTCCTCCGTGCAGATGGGCGAGATGGGGATGATGACGGCGCCGACACGGATGGAGGCGAAGATCAGCGGCACCATCTCCCATCGGTTGGGGAGCTGTACGGCCACGAAGTCGCCGGGCCGCACGCCGAGTTCGAGCAGGGCCAGGGCGAACCGGTCGGTCAGTCGGTTCAGTTCGGCGTAGTCCAGGGTGTCGGTGCGGGACTCCGCGACGCGCCGGCCCGCGACGGCCAGCCTGCGCGGACGCAGGGCGGCCTGGCGGTGGAGGTCGTCGAGGAAGGTCTCCTCACGCCACCAGCCACGGCGGCGGTACTCGTCGGCGCGCTCCTCCGGGACGGCTGCGGCCACCGGAGTGGCCCGCTCCCCCGCCCTCGTCCCTGCACGCGGCGTGGCCGTCGTGCTCATCAGCGGTCCTTCCTGCGGGCGGCCAGCAGCTCGGGCAGCGGGTTGCCCGCCCGGGCGGCGGCGATCTCCAGCAGGTCGCGGGTGTTCTGCCGTACCCGGTCACCGACCCAGTCGAAGACCCATGCCTTGCGCGCCTCGGCGGGCAGGTCGAAGGGGACGACCCGGGTGACGGCGAGGGCCGCGGAGGCGGCGCCTCCGATGTTGGCGATCACTCCGGGAACCAGGCCCGCCCCCGAGGCGGCCACCTTCTCCTTCGCGGCCGCGCTGGAGGCGAGGTTGGCGCCCTCCACCACCAGGCCGGCCCGCAGGCGATGGGTGTTCTCGGCGGTCAGCGCGTACTTCTGCGCCGCCAGGATCAGGATGTCCGCGTCGACGTCCAGCCAGGCGTCGGGCTCACCGGAGAGCTGGACGCCCTGCGGGAGACGCGTCCGGTCGATGCGGCCGAACTGGTCGGTCATGGCGACGAGTTCCGCCACCGGAAGCCGGTCGGCACTGATCGTGCCGTGGACGTCCGCGATACCGACGACCACGTGCCCGCGGTCCTCGAGGAACCGCGCCACCGCCCGGCCCACCGCGCCGAAGCCCTGCACCACGACCCGAGCGGGCTCGGTACGGCCGCTCGCCTCCAGGGCGGTGATCGCGGCGACGCCGACCCCGTGGCCGGTGGCGTCGATCAGGGGCTCGTAGTACGTACGCCAGTCGATCGGCATGTCGGGGGCGCCGAGGCGGTAGCGGGGGTCGTAGTTCGCCTCGGCGAAGAAGACGGCGCGGTCGGCGGGGGTGACGCCCATGTCGATGCCGAGGTGGATGCCGCCGTGCAGGAGCGGCTTCACCGTGCGGCCGAAGGTGCGGAACGTCTCCTCGCGGTCGGTGCCGTCGGAGACGATTCCGGCCTTGGCCCCGCCGATGCGCAGCCCTGCCAGGGTGAACTTCTCGGTCATGTCGCGGGCCAGGCCGGCGACCTCCTCCTCGGTCACTCCCGTCGTCATCCGGGTGCCGCCCATGGCCAGGCCGTCGACGAGCGTGTCGACGACCACCCAGCCCTTGATAGCACCGCCGCTGCCGTTGAGGTGGACGGTGAGGGCGGGGTCCTGCGGCTCTTCCAGAGCACTCATGGCGAATTCCTTGCGTCTGGTGTGTGAGGGATCTCAGGAACTGAGAGGTGAGGGGAATCGGGCGGGGCGGAGGTCACTGGTAGAGCTGGGCGAAGCCGCGCAGGATCTCCAGGCCGTCCTTGCGGAACTCCAGATGGGCCTGGGAGCCGAAGACGCGGCCGTCGTCGGAGCGGAGGAACTCGACGGGCGCGTGCTCGGAGCGGCCGATGGTGCGATAGCCCGCCGGGGCTTCCTGGAGGTAGAGGGTGTGCCGGTGGAAGACGGTGACCGTCGGCTTCACGTAGGCGAAGAGCGGTTCCTGCGTGTCGACCTGCGCCTCATAGCCGCCGACCCGCTGCGGCCCTTCCTCCAGACGGCCGCCGGCCGCGACGGAGAGGATCTGCATACCGCCGCAGATACCGAAGACCGGCACGTCCGTGGTGGTGACGAGGTCGATCAGCGGCCTGTAGTACTCGGTGTCGTACGCGCGCACCTTGGTGCCGCTCAGCACGATCGCCTGGTAGCGGCCGTCCACCCGGGCGGGTACGGACAGGGCGTCGGACGTCTCGGTGTCCGACCCCAACGCCTCGAACCGGGAGCGGAGTTGCTTGAGAGACAGGGTTCCGTTGTTGACGACCAGTACACGGGGCCGTGTCATGCGCTCGCTCCTGACGTGTGGGGGGACGGCCGTTCGTCGGTGATGACCGTGCCGGTACGGCCGTCCAGCAGGTCGGTGACGGCGGCGCTGCCGATGACGACCCGACGCACTCCGTGGTCCAGGGCCTCCCCCGCGGCCCGCAGCTTCTTGCGCATGCCGCCCTTCGCTCCCTTGTCACGGAAGGCGGCCGCGTCCCGGCCGCTGATCAGCGACACCGGCTCGCCGTCGATCAGGAGGTGGCCGACGTCGGTGACGAGGACCAGGTCGGTGGCACCGGTGGCCCCGGCGATGGCGGCGGCGGCCCGGTCGGCGTCGGTGTTGACCTCCTGGCCCGCCGCGTTCCGTGCGAGCGGGGTGACGAGGTGGGCGTGCCCGGGTCGGAGGCTCTTCAGCGGCGTCACGTCGACCCCGGTGATCGGGCCGACGAGATTCTCCAGCTCGACGAGTCGCTTCTCCCGCCACCACCAGCGTTCGCCCTCGCCGGCGCTCACCAGTCCGTCGCTGCCGAGCAGCCGTTCCGTGGTGATGCCGCGGTCCTCGAGCCGCCCCAGGACGTCGGCGGCCAGTTCGGCGCTGACGGCCTTGATGTCGTCGATGACCTCGGGCGTGGTCCAGCGGCTCTGGTTCCCGTAGCGGTCGCGCAGAATCGCCGACGGTTCGCTGTAACGAGCGCTGAGCCGCTTGAGCGGCTTGGACCAGCCGTGCACGAGCACCAGCGGGCGGTCCCGGCCGTGGCGGGCCAGGTCGTCCCACCAGCCGCCGTCGAGGTCGTCCAGGCAGCTGCCGCCGAGCTTCACGACCGTGGGGGAAGGGTGCTGTGCGCTCATGCCGGCATCACCGGCTGCTGCGTCAGTCCGGTCTCCTCCGGCAGGCCGAACCGAAGGTTCACGGCCTGCACCGCCTGTCCGGCGGCGCCCTTGACGAGGTTGTCGAGCGCGGCGAGCACGACGATCCGGCCGCCCTCCTCGTCGTGCAGGACCGTCACGTCGGCGAAGTTGGAGCCGAGGACGACCTGCGGGTCGGGCACCGGGATCAGCGTCTCGTCGTGCCGTCGCACCCGCACGAACGGGCGTCCCTTGTAGAAGCGCAGGTACGCCCGCGACAGCTCGCGCTGGTCCACCTTGTCGTCGGTGAAGACGTACGAGGAGGTCAGCAGACCGCGCACGTTGGAGACGCCGTACGCCGACATGGACAGGTTGCCGACGGCGCCTGGCTTGCTCCGCTCCAGGAAGTCGGCGACCTCGGCGGCGTGCCGGTGCCCGGTCGGGGAGTACGGGGCGATGGCCCCGGCCCGGAACGGGTGCAGGTCGGAGGTGCGCAGTTGGAGTCCGCCGCCGCTGGATCCGCTCTTGCCGTCCACCACGACCGTCTTGAGGTCGAGGCCGAGGCCGAGCGTGAGCGGGGCCAGCCCCAGGGTGATCGCGGTGGCGTAGCAGCCGGGCAGCGAGATGAGCGCGGCGTCCTTCAACTGGTCGCCGACCAGCTCGGGTACGCCGTAGACGAAGCGGTCGGCCAGGTCGGTGCGGCGTGCGACCTTCGGGTACCAGCGGTCGTGCAGGTGCGGCGTGCGGATGCGAAAGGCACCGCTGAGGTCGACGACGGCCGGGATCCGGTCGGCGAACAGGGAGGCCAGCTCGGCCGAGACCGGCGCCGGGGTGGCGAGGAAGAGGACGTCGACCTTGTCCGCGACCGCCTCGGTGACGGGCTCGACGGTCAGTCCCTGGTGGATGCGCAGACCGGGGTGGAGCTCGGAGGGGCGCCTGCCGATGCTGGAGGAGCCGCCGAGGAAGGTCAGCTCCAGGTCGGGGTGCTGGGTGATGAGTCGGATGAGTTCGCCGCCGGCGAGCCCGGAGGCGCCGACGACTCCTGCACGGATCATGCGAGCAGCTCCTGCACGTAACGGCCGATGGCCGAGGGGATGTCCGCGCCGGTCGCGGAGGCCACCGCCCGGAAGCCGGGTGCGTGGTTGACCTCGTTGACGACGTAGCCGTCGGGGGTGCTGAAGAGGTCGACCCCGTAGATCCCGGGTCCGAGCACATCCACCACTCCGTCGACGATCTTGAGTACGTCGGGGTCGTGGGCGACCGCGCGGTTCTTGTTGCCGAGAGCGGCGTTGTTGCGCCAGTCGCTCCCGCCGCTCTCGAACTCCGCGGCGCCGATCAGTTCCCGCCCGACGACGAAGCAGCGCACCGAACGGCCGCCCAGGTACGGCTCGACCACACTGGCCTGCTCGAAGGCGTGCGCCAGGTCCTCGATGTAGTCGTAGACCGAGTGGGCGACGTCGGCATGGCGGATGAGCGTGACCCGCTTGCCCATGCCTCCGAAGACGGGCTTGAGGACGAGGGGCAGTGGCAGTTCGCCGAGCGCCTTGTCGAAGTCCTTGCGGGAGAGCACGAGCCGGTGGTCCGGCACCGGCACGCCCGCCGTGTGCAGCAGGGCGCGCAGGGCGGCCTTGTTCTCGCAGGCGTGGATGGCCCGGGCCGTGTTCAGGGTGGGGACGCCGGCCGCCTCGGCGAGGGTGGCGATCAGCCCGCCGCGGGTGTAGCTGCGGCTGCGGATCAGGAGGGTTTCGTAGCCCTTGACGGCCGGGGCGTCCGGGTGGCCGAGGGAGAGGGATTCGTCGTTGATCCAGTCCAGACGGAGTCCGAAGGCCGGGGCCGCCTCGATCAGCAGGCGTTCCTCCCAGGCGATCCGATCGGCGACGACCGCGACAGCGCGCTGACTGCCCATGTCACTGGCCCCAGTCGCGGAGCTGTACCTCGATCATCTCCAGCGTCAGACGACCGTCCTCGACGGCCTCGACGCGGAGGGTCAGGATGCACTCGGGGCAGGAGAGGGTCTCGCCCTTGGTGACCGGGGGCACGGTCAGGTCGGTCTCGCACTCGGGGCATACACCGGTCAGAGTGGCGGTGGACATCAGTCAACTCCGTTGGGATGGATGGGACATGCGGGTGCGGTGTTCGTACGTGCGGGGTGTTCGGAGGTGCGGCGTGCTGCTGCGTGTGCGCGGAGTTCAGGCGTGCGCGGGGCGGAAGTCGATCGCGGCCTTGCGGATCGCGTCCCGGTCGAGCGTCGGGCGTCCGTCGCGCTCCTGCCGCTGGGCCAGCCACGGGGTGAAGGCGTCGATGTCGACCTCCAGGCCCGAGTCGGTCAGCGCCCAGGCGACCAGAGCGGTGGTGAGTCGACTACGAACCCGCAACTCGCGCCTGTTGCCTACGAGTTCGGCGGGCAGGGTCTCGTACGCCTCGGGATGGTTCAGCTGCCCGGGGAGTTCGTAGGCGAAGGCGTGCGGGGTGGTCGGCCCGGACTGGAAGGCGTCCCCGAGGCCGGCTCCGCCGAGGGCGATCCTCGACAGTTCGGTGAGATGGCTCAGGTCGAAGCGGGTGTCGCCGTGGATGACGCGCAGCGAGGTGAGCAGCTCGGCCAGCGGGGCGTTGCCCCCACGCTCACCGATGCCGCCGACGGTGGCGGAGATCCACCGGGCGCCGGCCCGGACCGCGGCGAGGGAGTTGGCGACGGCCATGCCCAGCATGTTGTGGGAGTGGATCTCGATCTCGGAGCCGTCGATCGCGACGATGTCCGCGATCACCCCTTCCATCTGCCAGGGGGACAGATAGGCGACGGTCTCCGCGAGCCGGAAGCGGTCGGCCCCCGCCGCGAACCCCGCCTCGACGTAGGGGACGAGCCGTTCCTTGGGGGTGCGGGCACCGTCCTCGCCGCTGAACGTGACGTGGAAGCCGCGTTCCTTGGCCTGGGTGATCGCCGAACGCGCCAGGGTCTGGAGGAACTTGGGGCTGGCCGAATCGAGCTTCAGCCGTGCGTGCTCCTCGGAGGTGGGGATGGAGTACATGATGTGGCGCACGCCCAGGCGCTCGGCCTCGTCGAGGGCCCGCGCGACCTGACGGCGGTCCCGTACGACGAGGAGCGTCATGCTGCGCTCGGGGCCGACGGCCTCGTGGGTGGCGAGGACGAGGTCGGCGTCCTTGGAGTCCGGGCCGGAGACCATGCCCACCTCGACGAGTTCGACGCCCGTGCGCACCAGCAGGTCCGCGATGGCGGCGGCGTCTTCGGGACCGAACTCGACGCCCGCCATGTGGGCGGAGTCCCGCAGCGTCGCGTCGGATATGCGGGGCGGCCTCTCCGGTTTCCTGAGGCTCTCTGCTTCTGCCATTTCCTTCACTCCTTGTTCCCGAAAGGTCTGTATTCCCGAAAGGGTCTGTGAATCGGAATTCGGGGGGGGCACACTGCTGATCGCCGATCAACATCCTTCGCCGCCCGGCCGGAAAGAGCAACATCTCCCGTGTCAGGCCTGTGTGGTGAAGTGTCAAGGAGTGTCAAGAAGGAAAGGGAATGCTGAGCGGGTGTGGGCTGCTTGCCAAATATCGGTCGAGGAAGGGCCGTTCACGGCGGTCGCGTCCTAGCGTGCTGTCATGGATCTCTTCTCGCTGCCCCGACTGGGGGTCGTCGTTCCACCGGAAAACCCCACGGCGGAACCCGAGTTCAACCATCTGCTCGGCACCGCGATGAACGTGTACACCTCCAGGTTCCCGGTGACGCCGGGAGCCGGGCTCAGAGCCATGCTGGAGACGTACAACGAGGTTCTGCCGGCCCTGCTCGGCAGCTTCGGCGCACTGCGCCTGGACGCCACCGTGGTGGCGTGCAGCGCGTCGCACTACCTGCTGGATCCCGAGGGTGACCGGGCATTCTGCGACGAGTTGTCCCAGCGCGCCGGCTCCCCCGTGCGATCCTCGACGCAGGCGATCCTCGCGGCCTGCGAGGCGCTCGGGGTGACCCGTCTGACGCTCGTCTCCCCCTACCAGCCATGGCTCACCGACACCTCGCGCGCCTTCTGGGAGCGAGCCGGTCTCACGGTCGACGGGGTGGTCCTCGTTCCGGCGGGTCCGAGTGCGGGCGGCGGCGCGCACTACGACCCGTACGAGGTCACGACCAGGACGCTCCTGACGCACATACGGAAGCGGGAACTGCCCTCCGACGCAGCCCTGTTGTTCACGGGCACGGGCATGGGCACCCTCGCCGCCCTCGCCGAGCTGGCACGACAGGACCCGGGGCGCGTTCTGCTGTCCTCGAACCTCGCGTCGGCCTGGTGGGCGCGGCGGGTGGCGGGAATCACCGAAGAGGCACACCACCCGTTGCTGCGGAGGCTGGAGCGCACCTCGGTCCGTACGGCGTGACAGGAGGGCCCGGGAACGCGACCTCGCGTCCCCGGCCCTCGCTCGGCCGGCTCTCAGCCGGCGGACGTCTCGGCCATGCGCCAGGCGTACCCCATGCGGTAGCCGACGCCCCGGACCGTGATGATCCAGCCGCTGGAGCCGAGTTTCGCCCGGAGGCTGCTCACGTGCGTGTCGATCGTCCGGCTGCTGTGGCCCCAGTTACTTCCCCAGACCCGGGCCATGAGCTCCTTTCGCGTCACGACCGTTTCGGGGGTGGCGGCCAAGGTGTAGAGCAGCTCGAATTCCTTCGACGTGACGCCGACGAGCCGGTCGTGCAGACGCACCTCACGCAGGCGGGGATCGATATGCAGATGGCGCAGGGAAATGGCGTCGGGAAGCACCTGCCGGGGCTGGGAACGGCGCAGCACCGCCTCGATGCGGGCCCCGATCTCACGGAATCCCCAGGTTTTCACCACGCAGTCGTCCGCTCCCGCGTTCAAGGCGAGAACACGGCCCAGTGCGTCGTCGGCGTCGGTGACGGCTATGAGCGCGGTCTCACCGCTGCTCCGCAGTTCTCTGCACAATTCCAGTCCGTCGATATCGGGCAACTCCAGGGAGAACAGCAGCAGATCGGCGTCACCGGCCGCGCGCAGGGCCCGCTCTCCGGTGCCGACACTGCGCGCCGTGAATCCCTGGCGCCGGAGATCGCTCACCATGGTCGCGGCGTTCTCGGCGTTCTGCTCCACCACGAGTACTTGTCGCACGTGCCCACCCCTGTTCCTCGGCTTTACGTCAGTTCGAGGCGCCGGCGAGTGCGCCGGCCGCTGCGCGAGGTGGGTCGGGTGGTAGGGCCTGTCCGCCACGGGCGGCGGACAGGCGCTGGTAGACGTAGGCGGCCGAGGCCATGGTCATGTGGTGGTGCCAGCCGGGGAAGGAACGGCCCTCGAAGTCGAGGACCCCGAACCGCTGCCCGAGCGTGGTCACGGCGGAGAGCGCCGCGGCGTGGCTCCGGGCCAGTCGGAGGTTCTCCTCAACCCGGCGGTCCGTGAGTGTCGTGAGCCAGTACCGGGCGGGCTGCCGGCCTTCCGGGTCGGGTCGTTCCAGGGTGCGGTACCGGCGGGAGCCGGGCTCGTCCGCGCCGCCGGGTGCGGGCAGCCCCACCGTGTCCGCGTGGGTATGGACCGGCACGGCCCTGACGGGGCCGTCGGGGGTCTGCCGCAGGAGCACATGCGTCTGCCGCCCGTGCCGCACCTCCATGAGGGCGCTCACCGTCGTCACCACGGAGGCGTGCCGTCCCGTGACCACCTGCTGGTCCGGGGAGACCTCGCACACGACATCGGCCCCCAGCCGGGCGAGGCCCGCGAGGACCCCGGCCACGTCGTCGCACCGGGTGAGGTCCAGCACCCAGGGCAGACGCGGGAGTTGAGGCTGATCGGCCATCTCGGTGGCGTACCGGACGACGTGATCGGCGGCGGTGCGTCCCGCCTCGGCCCCGGGGATGCGGGCACGGCGCCTGCGGTCGCGGTCCACGTCCCACACTCCCCCGAGCACAAGGCTCCAGTCCACCGGGTAGGACTGGGTGCCCGAGGTGAGGAACAGGCCGAGGGCGCGCTGGCAGTTGACGGCGCGTCCGGTCGTCGCGTCGACGCGTCGGTGCACGCCCGCCGAGTGCTCGCCGCGCTTGGGGATGACGAGTTCGGCGACGGTCCAGGCGTGCGGAGTCGTCCGCGCGGCCACCAGTCGGGCGAGCCGTCGGCGCACCGGAACCCAGTTCCACGGACTGGCGTTGATGAACTGATGCAGGCCCCGCGCCGCGGCCGTGGGTAAGGGGCTGGCCCGTGCGATGCGCCGCAGTGTCTTCTTGCCGGACACGTGGATCAGGGCCCACAGATAAGCCTGGGCCCAACGCCGTTGCTCTGGGCGCTGGTTCACCCCGAAGACCTCGTCCATGAACCTCCGCATGCGTGCGCCGTCGCCCGGCGCCCCCGCGCGTATCTCACTCGACGACATCCGACGCCACGCCCCCTCGATACCGGTCACCGCCCGCACCCGAGTGGATGCATGGCACATACGTACGAGGTGAAAGTACCGTTCCGGCCAGGGTTTACCCGGGTCCGCCGTCTACTTTGCGAGGTCGCGGTCCGACCTGCGCAAACGCCGCCCGAGGAACCCCGGGCGGGTGACGCGCGCAAGCCGGGAAACAGGCTCCACCAGGGGTGAAGCGGTGCGACGGACATGTCAGGTGAAATATTAACAAGTCATGAACTTGCCTCAAGTACCTCGCGGAGACACAGGTTTCGGCGACCGCGCGGGAGGTCGCTACGACCCGCCGTGCGCCGGTGACCACCCGGGGGGCGACGACCGGCCGCCGGAGTGCTGACGGCCTCCGGAGGCCGGTCGTCGTGTCTCGGCGCGTCAGGCCGCCGGGTCCGTCACCGCGGCCTCGGGAGCAGCGACGGGTCGCCGGACGGGGAAGCCCGCCTGACGGGCGTACAGGACGACCGCGATCACCGGCAGCAGGAGCAGCAGTACCGTCCAGGGGAAGGACTCGCTGCCGACCACGTCGAGCAGGATGCCTCCGACGATGCCTCCGCCCGCCATCGCCACGTTCCACAGCGTGACGAGCATGGCCTGGGCCGAGTCGGCGGACTCGCCGCCCGCGTCGCCGACGGCCGTCTGGAGCAGCGTGGGCACACCACCCCAGCCCAGACCCCACAGCACCGCGGCGACGTAGACGAGAGCGGTGGTGTCGGAGAGGACCGCCAGGAGCGCGGCGGCGAGGGCTACCAGCACGGCGCCGCCGATGGTGAGTCCGCGCAGCCGTCGGTTGATCTGGGCACCGACGATCCAGATGCTCGCCAGCGACGCGGCGCCGAAGACGAGGAGCACCAGGCCGGTGCTGCCGCCCAGCCCCAGGTCGTCGAGGTAGGTGGCGATGTACGCGTACAGGATGGTGTGGGCGAGGACGAAGACGAGGGTGACGAAGAGGACCGGCGTCACTCCCGGGATGCGCAGGGTGGGCAGCATCTTGGGCCGCTCGCCACGTTCCTGTCCGGGGAAGTCCGGGACGGCCGCGGTGATCCATGCAAGGAGCAGCAGCGTGAGCGCCGTCATCGCGAGGAACGCCACGCGCCAGCCGAGCCAGTCGCCGAGGAACGTACCGGCGGGCACACCGAGGGCGAGTGCGACGGGGATGCCCGCCATGGCGACGGCCATGGCCTTGCCCTGGAGGTGGGCGGGCGCCATCCGCCGCGCGTAGCCGGCGAGCAGGGCCCAGGCGAGACCGGCCGCGACACCGGCGACGAACCGCGCCGCCATCGTCAGTTCGTAGACGGACGACACCGCGGTCACCGTGTTGGCGAGCGCGAAGCCTCCCATGGCGGTGAGCAGCAGCTTCTTGCGCCGCCAGCCCGCGGTGGCCGCGGTGAGCGGGATCGCGGTCAGGGCGGTGCCGATCGCGTAGACGGTGACGGTCTGGCCGGTCGCGGACTCGCTCACGTTGAGGTCCTGGCTCATCGCGGGCAGCAGACCGGCGGGGAGGGTCTCGGTCAGGCTGGTGATGAAGACGGCCGTGGCGAGGGCCAGCAGGGCGAACAGCGGAAGCTTCCGCTGTTCCTCGCCGTCGCTCTTCGGGTCCGACGCCGCAGCGGCGGGCGCCGTGTCGGGTGCGGTGCTCATGGGATGTGCTCCAGGTGTTCCGGAAGGGGGCGTGGGACGTCGAGGGGGCATGGGGACGGTGGTCGAGGCAGTAGGGCGGACGTACTGGACGGTGGCCGCTTCACGGGAAGGCGAGGCCGCCGTCGACGGGCAGCCGCACCCCCGTGGTGAACGTCGCCTCCGTGGCCAGGAACAGCGCGGCGCGGGCCACCTCCTCGGCGGCACCGAGACGGCCCAGCGGAGGCAGGGGGACGGCGCCGGCCCCCGGCGCCTCGATACAGCCCGGGGCCACCGCGTTGACGCGGATGCCGCGGGCGACGAGTTCGGTGGCGAGCGCCCGGACGACGTCGGGGCAGGAGGTCGGGGCGGTGAGCACGATCGCGCTGCCGTCCCTGAGATGGGGCAGCAGGGGCCGTGCGGTGGCGACGGCGTCGGAGAACAGGAGATCGAGGCCGCCTTCCGTCGCGGCCTCGGGACCGGTGCCTGCCTGTGCGACCAGGGCTGCTTCGAGGGTGGACGGAGTGACCACGCGGGCGGCGGAGCCCAGTTCGGCGACCGCGTGCGCGCGCTCAGGTGCGGTGCGGACGGTCAGCAGGACCGTGGCCCCGCCCTCCACGAGCCGCTTCGCGATGGCCAGGCCGATGCCGGTGACCTCGCCGACGACCAGGGCCTTCCTGCCCGCGTACCGGGTCATGTGTACCGCTCCCTCCGAGGGTGCCCGTTCCTCGCCGGTGCGTGGCGCCTCCCCGATGACGACTCTGCGCCCAGGCGCTTCGGGGAACCTTCCGGAAACCTTCGGGCCGACGGGCGGGGCGTGCGGTGGCGCCGGTCCCGTCGAGAGCCTGCGGGAGCCGGTTCCCCGGACATGTACGGTGGTGACCATGCGGTTTGGGGTGCTCGGGCCACTGGTGGTGTGGGACGGCGAGGGCCGGGAGGTCAAGGTCCCCGAGGCCAAGGTCCGGGCGCTGCTGGCGGACCTTCTCGCGAACGACGAAGGGCCGGTGTCCGCCGACCGGCTCATCGAGGACCTGTGGGGCGACACGCCTCCGGGCAATCCCCGCGCGGCGCTTCAGGCCAAGATCTCCCAGCTGCGCCGGGTCGTCGGCCGCGAACGCGTGGTGCGGCGGCCGCCGGGCTACGGGCTGCTGCTCGACGGCGACGACGAGGTGGACGCCGTACGGTTCCGCGCTCTGGTGACCGACGCCCGCCCCGTCCAGGACCCGCGCGCCCGGGCCGCCCTGCTCACCGAGGCGCTGGACCTGTGGCGGGGACCGGCGTACGCGGACTTCGCGGACGACGGGTTCGTGCAGGGAGCCGCGCAACGCCTGGCGGAGCAGCGGCTGTCCGTGCTGGAGGATCAGGCGGAGGCACGTCTGGAGGCACAGGACCACGCCCTTCTCGCCGGAGAGCTCGCCGACCTCGTGGCACGCCACCCCCTTCGGGAGCGCCTGCGCGCCGTCCAGATGAGGGCGCTGTACGCGGCGGGGCGACAGAACGAGGCGCTCGCCTCGTACGACGACCTGAGGTGCCGGCTCGTCGAGGAGCTGGGGGTCGACCCGAGCCCCGAACTGGCTGCCCTGCACGGGGCGTTGCTCCGGCAGGACCCCGAGCTGAGCGCGGGAACTTCCCGGAGGGAGGCGTCGGCCCACGCACCCGGGGCGGGCGTCGGCCCGACGAACACCACGGCCGTCGCCCCTGGCACGGGGACCGCCGCCACGCACGCTCCCGGACCGGGCGCCCACTCGAATCTTCCCGTTCCGCTGACCCCTCTCGTCGGCCGTCACCAGGCTCTCGCTCGGCTCTCTCAACTCCTCGCGGAACAGCGGCTGGTGACCCTCACCGGCCCGGGGGGCGTCGGCAAGACCCGGCTTGCCGTGGCAGCGGCCACGGCCGAGCGGGAGAGCACCGAGGCCGGTGAACCGGCCGACGGGGTATGGCTCGTGGAGTTCTCCGGCATCCGCGCCGGCACCGCGGCGGACCTGGCCCAGGTACTCGCCGCCACCCTCGGCATCCGGGACGACACCCCTCGCTCACTGCCGGGCACCGGCACCTCGGCCGCTTCCCTGCCGCACCGGCTCGCCGCCGCCCTGCGCGACCGGCGCACCCTGCTCGTCCTGGACAACTGCGAGCACGTCGTCGACGCCGCCGCCGAACTCACCGAGCTGTTGCTGAGCACCGCTCCCGGCCTGCGCGTCCTGGCCACCGGGCAGCAGCCGCTCGGCCTGGCGGGCGAGGCGGTGTTCCTCGTCGAGCCCCTGCCGCCCGTCGACGCCGTCCGCATGTTCATGGAACGCGCGGCCGCCGCGACCCCCGGATTCCCCCGCGACCCGGGGGCACCGGACGAGACCGAGCAGCAGGCCGTCGCCGAGATCTGCGGCCGCCTCGACGGCATCCCGCTCGCCCTGGAACTCGCCGCCACCCGCGTACGGGCCCTCGGAGTGAAGGGGCTGGCTGCCCGGCTCAACGACCGCTTCCGGGTGCTGACTTTCGGACAGCGCGGGGCGCCGGCCCGCCAGCAGACCCTACGGGCGGTCATCGACTGGAGCTGGGAACTGCTCAGCGCACCCGAACGCATCGTTCTGCGACGCCTCGGCGCGCACAGCGACGGCTGCGACCTGGACGCCGCCGAGGCGGTCTGCGCGGGTGACGGCGTCGCCCACGACGAGGTGCTCGACCTCGTCACCCGGCTGGTCGACCGGTCCCTGGTCGTCGTGGTGGACGGCCCCACCGGCCCCCGCTACCGCCTGCTGGAGTCCGTGGCCGCGTACGCGACCGAACAGCTCCACGAGATGGAGGACTTCACCGCCGTACGGGACCGTCAGCTGCGCCACTACCGGGCCCTCGCCGAACACGCCGAGCCACACCTGCGAGGCGACGAGCAGCAGTCCTGGCTGGCCCGGCTGGACGCCGAGGCCGGCAACCTCCGTACGGCACTCGACGAAGCGCTCCGCCGCGCGGGCGCGGGTGAACCGGAGGAAGCGGTCCGGCTGACCACCGCTCTGGCCTGGTGGTGGCTGTTGCGTGGCCGCCTCACCGAGGCCCGCCGCAGCCTCGGTTCGGTGCTGGCCACCCTGCCCGGCTCCTCCGTGCCTGCCGAACTCGCCCTGCTCCACAACGCGTTCGCCTTGCTCACCGGAGACCCCACAGCAGGCGCCGCCCACGCGGCAAGCGGTTGCACCGCCACGGGAGGCGGCCTCGACGCCGATGCCGAGGCCATCCCCGACCCGGTCCGGCGCGCCCGCGCGCTGTGGCTCTGCGCGTACGGGCTGTTCAGCGCGGGTGACACAACCGAGGGCAACGAACTGAACACGCGCGCCCTCGGCCTGTCCGCCGCCGCCGGGGATCAGTGGGGCACCGCTGCCGCGCTCGGCCTGCGCGCGACCCTCGCTTTGGTCTGCGGCGACCTCGCCGGACTCGGCCGTGACGGTCTGCGAAGCGCCCAGGTCTTCCGTGAACTGGGCGATCGCTGGGGCGAGTTGCAGACCGTGTCGGCGCTCGCCGCACTCGCCGAGATCAAGGGCGCGTACGCGGACGCGGAACGCCGTCAGCATGAAGGCCTGCGGATGGCGCGGGAGTTGGGCCTGGAGGCGGAGGTGTCCGCGCGGCTCTCCGGGCTCGGGCGCCTCGCGTTGCTCGCCCGCGACTGGGACCACGCTCGCGACCTGCACGAACAGGCGCGCCGGATCGCCGCCGAACAGGGCTACAAGTACGGTGAGATCCACTCCGTGATGGGCCTCGCCCTCGGTGCGCGCCGCTCCGGTGACCTCGACGGGGCCGAGACGCACCTGCTGCAGATCCGCGACGGCTACGCCGACGTGTCGTCCCAGGCGGGTGACCACCTGCTCCTCGCCGAACTCGGTTTCATCGCGGAGCTCCGCGGTGACGCGAAGGGGGCGGCGACGCACCACCTGGACGGGCTGGAGATCGCCCGCCTCCTCGCCGAACCCCGCGCACTGGCACTCTCCCTGGAGGGTCTCGCCGGTGCGGCGGCCCTGGCCGGACAGGGTCCCACCGCCATCCGCGCGGCCGAACTCCTGGGCGCGGCGGCAGCCGCCCGCTCCCGGGCCGGCGCCCCGCTGCCGCCCGCCGAACGCGGTGATGTCGACCGCATCACCGCCGCGGCGCGGACAGCCGTGGGCACCGCCGCGTTCACCGAGGCGTACGAGCGCGGCGCCCTGCTGACGGCCGAGGAGGCGATGCGCCACGCCCGCACCGCACTCGACCTGTCCGGGCGCGACTCGGGTTGACCGCACGGGGCTCCTGACCGTGCAAGGCCGGTGGGCGCTTCTCGGTGAACGCGTTTGCGCCCTCGGTTGCTGCGGTGGTGGTGAAGACCGGGGCACCGAGCGGGTCCTGGACGGTGAAGGCGGTCCGGTCGTCGAGTCCGCGGGTGTTCTGGGGGATGCTGCTCGACCCGGTCCAGCAGGCGGTTCGCGACGTCCTCGATGAAGGGTTCCAGTCGCGCGATACGGCGGGGTACGAACGCCGCGTTCACCAGGGTCCGCAGCCGGGAGTGGTCCGGAGGATCGGCGTGGACCAGATGCCGGTTCAGCCCGGCCGGCCCCGGAACGTAGCCGGGCACCCTGCCGGGGTCCTTGCTCGACCGCCCGTCGGTCAGCAGAGCGTGGACATCGTCGTAACGGGAGATCTGCCACACGTGGGCCGCCCGTCCCTGCGGTCCGGGTGGGCGGGAGCGTGCTCTCGCAGCCACGCGAAGCAGGGGTACGGGTCCCGCACCCGTACGGCCAGAAGTTCCGCAGGCGGGGACGGCACGGCGGGAGCGGGTACGGGAACTCCGGGATCGAAAACCGGCACGGACACCGCACCAACGACCGCCGACGATCGGAGGATGCGGAACCTTTGGCTCCAACCTGGGCGGGAGAGAGGACGGGAACATCCTGGGACGCTCGCCCCCAGACCGGGACATGGGCGGCGTCGACGTCGCACCGCAGAAGGCACGCACCATGATGTGGACCGCCTCGGAGGCCGGACGGCCCTCGCGCACCCGGTATCCGAGAAGAGCCGCTACCGGCTCAGGCGTCAGAGGCCGCTGCCGGCCTGGTGGAAGCGCCCACGACACCGTAGGCGCGGTCGCCGATGGTGAACTCCCCCATCGGGGTCATGCCGAAGCCGTCGACGTGGACTCTCCACGACGTCCGGTTGGCCAGTTCGATGAAGGCGACCATCACATCGGCCCGTCCTGCTGCTGCCCGGAGAGCCGCCGTGTACAACCCGCGGGCGACTCCCTTCCCGCGGTAGGCGGCGGCGACCACCACCGGCCCGTAGAACAGCCACGGCGTGGCGCGGAGCGGCTGCCCCTGCCACCGCAGCGAATCCTGTGCGTCCAGGACCGCCTTGGCCGGTGGCGGTGGACCGGTCATGCTCTCCGGCGAGACCAGACCGAGCAGACCGGCCAACCGCCCGTCGTCGTCCGCGACGAGAAAACTCCGGTCCTCGGCCATCGAACGCAGTGTGTCCGCGTCGAGGCCGCCCTGGACAAAGCCCTGCTGGGCCCGCTCCTGCTCCGTGAGCGCGTCGTGGTGATTGGCGGCGAAGAGTTCAGCCATGGCCGGGGCGTCAGCCGTAGCGGCATAGCGGTAGTCCATGGCACCGGCCTCTCAGCACGGGTCGAGTCGAGTCCCGCCTCGTTCAGTGGGGGCTGCCCGTCGACGAGTTGTCGTAGGTGCCGTTGGGCTTGGCGCGGTAAGGGTAGCGGCCGAGCTTCCGGCCACGTCGTACTCGGCGCGCGCACAGCACGGGCACGAGCGAGATGCCCAGGATGAGCAGCGCGACTCCGCTGCCGCCGAGTATCAGTGCCGTCTCCACCGAATGAGCATATGAGGCGGGAGCCCGTCACGACAGCGCGATGGGCAGGCCGTGCGGTGCGTCAGGAGAGCCAGTCGGTGTAGCGCGTGGGGGCCAGGTGAGCGTTCCTGTCGGTGAGGACGTCGCCTGCTACGGCGGCGAACATGCCGGCGGTGGGGTCGGTGACGACGGTCCTCTGGTCGCCCTTGTGGGACAGAGTGATGCGGCCCAGCTCATCCAGGGCGAAGACCTCAGGGCCCCCGATGTTGCGGATGGCGTTCAGCGGGGAGCCCACGGCGACCTCCGCCACGGCGTCGGCCACGTCCTCGGCAGCGATGGGCTGGATGGGCGTGGCCGGCAGACGGACGGTGTCGCTGTCGGCGGTCCACGACAGGACGGGATCCATGAACTCCATGAACTGCGTGGCCCGGACGATGGAGTAGGGAATCGGACCGGCCTCGAGGACCTCCTCCTGTTGGACCTTGGCGCGGTAGTAGTCCAGCTGCGGCACTTGGTCCACACCGACGATCGAGAGGATCACGAAGTGACGGGCGCCGGCCTTCTGCGACGCGGTCAGGAGGTTGTCCATCGAGGTCTGGAAGAAGGCGGGCGAGGCCTCGTCGAACGTCGGCGAGTTGGTCAGGTTGACGACGACGTCCGCTCCCCCGACCGCCTGGTCGAGTCCTTGGCCACTGATGACGTCGATGCCGGTGGACTGCGAGTGCGGGACCGCCTCGTGTCCGGCGCCGTTGAGCCTCGTCACGACCCGCGAGCCGATCAGCCCCGTTCCGCCGATGACCGCGATCTGCATGGCGCGCCTCTCGTCGATGGATTGTGCAAAACAGGACATAGTATGCATCCGTCCATGCGCGCCGAAGCGGTGCCACCCACGACCGAGTCGCGACAGCTGGACGAGTCGTGGACCGGTGACCGCCTACTGAGCACGGAAACCGTGCCGCCACTCCCACCCCGCTCAGCAGCGGCCGGTGTCCGGCGAAAGACTCGCAAGCCTCCGTGGGTCAACCGCGAGCATCGCCGCTGATGTGGGTACTCGGACCGCCGACGGCCGCGCGAGCCGACGGAGGCGTGAGACCGCGGCCACCAGGCGAGTGCATTTTGGGCGACACCGGCACTCGGGGGGCATCCCTCTGAAGATCAGCCCGCGAGGTCCGTCCGTACCGACGACGAAGGAGCAACAGCATGGCGAGCGAGCAGTCCGGCACGACGAATCGGCGCGGCAGGTCCGTGGCGAGCCCGGTGGCTGAGCGTGCGGGATGGGACGACGTCGACATCCGGGCGGTGGACACCGTGCGGCTCCTGGCGGCCGACGCGGTGCAGAAGGTCGGCAACGGACACCCCGGAACGGCCATGAGTCTGGCCCCTCTGGCGTACCTGCTGTTCCAGCACGTGATGCGCCATGACCCGAGTGATGACCAGTGGCTGGGGCGGGACCGCTTCGTTCTTTCCTGCGGGCACTCCAGCCTGACCCTCTACATCCAGCTCTATCTGGCCGGCTACGGGCTGGAACTGTCGGACCTGGAGGCGTACCGGACCTGGGACTCGGCCACTCCTGGTCATCCCGAGTACCGGCACACCCGGGGTGTGGAGATCACCACCGGGCCGCTGGGGCAGGGGCTGGCGAGCGCCGTGGGCATGGCGATGGGTGCGCGCCGCGAGCGCGGTCTGCTGGACCCGGACGCGGAGCCGGGCACCAGCCCCTTCGACCACCACGTCTACGTCGTCGCTTCCGACGGCGACATGATGGAGGGGGTCACGAGCGAGGCCTCCTCGCTGGCCGGACACCAGCAGCTCGGCAATCTGACGGTGTTCTACGACTCCAACCACATCTCGATCGAGGACGACACGGACATCGCCTTCAGCGAGGACGTCCCGGCCCGCTACGCCGCCTACGGCTGGCACGTGCAGACCGTCGACTGGACGGTCACGGGCGAGTACGTCGAGGACGTCGACGCGCTCCTGGCAGCCATTCGCGCCGCGCGGGAGGAGACCGACCGGCCCTCGCTGATCATGCTGCGCACGCTGATCGGCTGGCCCGCCCCCACGAAGCAGAACACCGGCAAGGCCCACGGTTCGGCTCTGGGGGACGAGGAGGTCGCCGCGACGAAGAACGTGCTCGGGTTCGATCCCGACCAGGACTTCATCGTCGAGCCGGAGGTTCTGGAGCGGACCCGTCAGGTCTCGGAGCGCGGCTCCCGGACGCGGGCCGAGTGGGACGAGCGGTTCGCCGCCTGGCAGAGCGCGCAGCCCGACCGGGCGAAGCTGCTTGAGCGTCTGCGGGCGCAGCGTCTGCCCGACGGCTGGACCGATGCCCTGCCCGCCTTCCCTGCCGACGAGAAGGGCATGGCCACCCGCGCCGCCTCCGGTGAAGTCCTCAGCGCGCTGGCTCCCCGTCTGCCCGAGCTGTGGGGCGGATCGGCCGACTTGGCCGGCAGCAACAACACCACCATGAGTGGGGAGCCGTCCTTCGTCCCGGCCAACCGGCAGACCAAGGACTTCAAGGGCGGTCCGTACGGACGCACCCTGCACTTCGGTATTCGGGAACACGCCATGGGGGCGATCCTCAACGGAATCGCCCTGCAGAGCCTCACCCGCCCCTACGGCGGCACCTTCCTGACCTTCTCGGACTACATGCGCCCCGCCGTGCGGCTGGCCGCACTGATGAAGCTCCCCGTCACCTACGTGTGGACGCACGACTCCATCGGCCTCGGCGAGGACGGCCCCACGCACCAGCCCGTCGAACATCTCGCCGCGCTGCGCGCCATCCCGGGCCTGGACGTGGTGCGTCCCGGTGACGCGAACGAGACCACCGCGTGCTGGGCGGCCATCCTCGAACACAAGGACCGCCCCGCCGCACTGGTCCTGACCCGGCAGAACGTGCCCGTGCTGGACCGCGACGGTGGCACCTACGCCGCGGCGGGTGAGGCCGCCCGGGGTGCGTACGTCCTCACCGACGCGGCCGACGGCGGCTCGGAGCCGGACGTCATCCTCATCGCCACGGGGTCCGAGGTGCACATCGCGCTGGAGGCCCGCGATCTGCTGGCGGCCGACGGCCTGGCCGTGCGGGTCGTCTCGATGCCCTGTCAGGAGTGGTTCGCCGCCCAGCCCGTGGCGTACCAGGACGAGGTCCTTCCTCCTGCCGTACGAGCCCGGGTGAGCGTGGAGGCCGCGGTGGGCCAGGGCTGGCGCGAGGTGGTGGGCGACGCCGGACGCATCGTGAGCCTGGAGCACTATGGCGCCTCCGCTGACTACCAGCGCCTGTACTCCGAGTTCGGCATCACCCCCGAGGCGGTTGCCGCCGCCGCCCGCGACAGCATCCAGGACGCTGACCGCACCCCACGCCCCGGCGGCCACCGACAGACCTCCGCCCCCACGACCGGCGGCACCGGCGACCGCCCCTGACACACCGGTTCACGCCCCGGTGACGGAGGGGGCTCGCTGCCTGGTTCAGGGCGAACCTGGTCCGCTTGCGAGCTCCCTCGGGGAGCGGCCGTGGGCAGGAGTGACGGTGGTGCTCGACGCGCGCGGGATGTCCGTCGCGCTCCGTGCGCGGCGCCCGCGTACGCATTCCGACCGGGAAGCGCACGCGGGTGCCGCGAAGGTGGGGTCAGTGTCGGTGGGCCGAGGGCACGGAGGTGAGAGAGAGGGTCTGCTCGGCTGCGGTGCGGCCGTTGCCCACGGTGCCTCCCGTGCCGGCTGTCCAAGCCCGCGTCGGGGTGGTCTCGGCGGGCCTGGCCGGGTTGCCGGACAGTCCTATGACGAGTCCGCTGTAGCGGTTGACCAGGCGGTACGTTCCGGTCGCCGTGCCGTGGGTGGTCGTGGTGGGAACGACGAACCACTGCTGCCCGACGGTGGGGCCGCCGGCCGGTGCGGCGGTCACGGTCGGCCTGGCCCCCCAGGCCCGTCCGGCGTCACTCGTGGCGTCGACGCCGAGGAGCCGGCCGGTGGAGGCGTTGGCGATGCGGTACGAGCCGTCGCCGTTGGAGGTGAACCTCCATTGACTCAACGTCGAACTGCCGCCCGCGGGACGGGAGGTGGTCGCTGAACCAGCGCGAACCTGTGCGAGGTAGCGGCCGGCCCCGCTCGCGATGGTGTACGCCTTCCCCGTGGTGACGGGAGCGGCGGGGGCGTTGGTGTCGATGACGGTCTCGTAGTACTCGCCGTCGGTGCCGTTGGAGCACTGGAACGAGCAGTAGCTGCGGAACTTCTTGCCGACGATGGTCGAGCCGGTCCGGTTCGCCGAGTCGAGCATCCAGCGGTACCAGGAGCCGGTCCTGTAGCCGCCGGTGTCGCCGAGCAGGCGCCACTTCTGGGTGGCCAGATTGTCGGTCGCGTAGAAGCGCTGCGGCTCGGAGGAGTCCTGCACGACGGCCTCGGGCTGCCCGATGTACAGGCCCAGATGGGCGTCGTACGCGATGTTCATCGTCAGCAGGTCGGACTTGGCGGGCAGTGTGCCGGCCTGCTGCTGTTCGGCGACGCTGCCCGCGTTGTCGGGGTCGTAGTCGTGCCCGACGGCCGTGTACCCGGTGGGGTGTTCGGCGTCGACGGGCTCCATGTTGCTCTCCAGGCCGCCGAGTCCGGGCTGCGACCAGGCACCGTCGTACCACTTCTTCCACGAGCCGGGCGCCATCTTCGCGGACATCGGCGCGCGGGCGACATGCGCGCGACTGCCGTCGGTCCAGCCTCCGGGGACGCCGCCCTTCGGTATCGCGCGCGAGTTGTAGTAGACGTAGAAGTAGCCGGAGGCGGTGTCCACGAACAGGCGCGGGTCACCGTTGCCGTAGTCGTAGGTCTCGTGCGGGAAGGCCGCGTCGTCACCTCGCTCGGTGCTGTACGGCGAGGTGAGCACGTGGTTCTTGATGTGCCACGTCCGCCCCTGGTCCTTCGAGACGGTGTAGTCGATCGCGTCGTAGTGCAGGCCGTCACCGAACGGGCTCGGGGTGAACTCGTTGTGGACGAGGCCGTACCAGTCACCGCTGTCGGGATCGACCCACACACCCATCAGATCGCAGTAGTTCTTCTGTGCGTAGCTCGACGTGTCCGGGGCGTACGTCGACTCGCGGCCGGTGGGGCTGTTGTTGCACCGCCAGGTGGTGTCGTCGTTGCGATCGTCCGGGTTGGCCGGGTTCACGGCGTCGCTCAGCGCGGCGTCCCGGGTGGCCGCGTCGAAGTTCGCGCCCGAGTAGAACGTCCACTCACGAGGGTCGTCCGCACCGTACAGGGCGTGCGCCGACTGGTAGTGGAACGAGCCGTCCTTGTCGACGTAGGTCGCGGCCGGGCTGTCGTCGGGGTGGGTCCACGACCCCTTCGCGCCGACGGAGACCGTGTAGGTGGGGGCCTCGGCGGACGCCGTCCCGGTGGTGAAGCCGCCGAGCAGCACCACGCCGGCGGCGGCCAACGCACAGGCGGCCCTGGTTCCTGGACGAGCTGGCACAACTGCTCCTCTCATACCTGAACGCGCCTCGTCAGAAGGGCTGTTCAGGGGTGGCGAGATGTCCGGGCCGGGCGTATTCACAGCATGCCGAGGCCGTCGGACCGTGGGGGTTCGCAGGGCGTTCGTGGTACCGGATGATTTAGTTCGACTAGAATCCGAACTAATGTAGGACCTGTCAAGGACTACGGTGAACCGGGCACGCAAAGCGCTCCCCTCAACGCGGCGGCCCGGCAGCCTCCTTGTCATCAGGGGAACGACGACCTACACACCGCTCGCGGGCCATGAAGGGACATCGGTGAGCAGCAAGTGACCGACCTCGGTACGGCGTCGCCGCCGCACGCCGGCCTCTCGGACGCCCCCGGTCCCCGCGACCGGGCCTCCATCCGCCGCACCAACCTCGGGGCGGTGATGGGCCTGCTGCGCGACAGCGGCCCGCGCTCCCGCGCACAGATCGCCACCGACACCGGCCTGCCCAAACCGACGGTCACCAGCCTCGTCGCCGAGCTCGTCGCCCTGCGCCTCGTCCGTGAAGGCCCCGCCCAGCGGGAGGGGGCCGTGGGCCGCCCGGGCACACTGGTGCACCTCGACGGTGGCGACATCTGCGGCGTCGGCGTCGAGATCAGCACCAGCTACATCCACGTCCTCGCCCTGGCCCTCGACGGCACACAGGTCCACGAGGACCGGGTGTCACTCGCGGTGAGGGACGAAGGACCCGACGCCACACTGGACTTGACGTCCCATCACGTCGCCGAGTGCCTCGCCGCCCTCGACCGCGCAGGCAGACGCCCGGTCGGGCTCACCCTCGCCCTGCCCGGCGTCATCGACATGGCGGCGGCCACGGTCACGTACGCCCCCGGCATCGGCTGGCGCGACGTCGCCGTCGCCGACGCCTTGCGGACCCGACTCGAGCAGGCCGTCCCGGGGACGCTCCCTCCGATCACCGTGGACAACGACGCCAAACTGGCCGCCCTCGCCGAATACGCGCAGGTCCGCGGTTCGGGTGTGCACGACATGCTCTGCATCACCGGGGAACGCGGCATCGGGGCCGGCATCGTCAACGACGGCCGACTGCTGCGCGGCGCAGCCGGGTTCGCCGGCGAAGTGGGCCACATGCCCCTCGACCCGCAGCGCAACCCTTGCGTCTGCGGCCGCTACGGCTGCTGGCAGACCATGGTCGGCCTGGACGCCATCCTTCGGCTCGCCGCGCCCGGCAACGACCCGATCCATGACCCGGACATCGAACTCGCCACCCGTCTGGGCGACTTGCGCCACCGCGCCGAGACGGGCGATCCGCGCACCGTGAGTGCCCTGGATCGCGTGGCACATGACCTCGGCCTCGGCCTGGCACTGCTGGCCGATGTCCTCAATCCCCGACTCGTGATCCTGGGCGGCTACTTCACACATATTGGAGACCTGTTCCTTGACCGCGTCCGCGAGACGATCCAGGCCCGCGTGATGGCACCACAGGCGGGCGGCTGCGAAGTGCGCCTGTCCACCCTGGGGTTCGCGGCAGCGGCGCACGGAGGGGCTCAGCTCGCACTCGACGCGGTCTACCAGCGCCCTGCCCTGTCGTCGTAGCACGGGGGCCACGGACGCGGGCTGCTCCGTCTCGGCGGCAAAGACGGCCACCGTGGCCGCGCCGCTCGGACCGAAGTCACCAAAGGGGCCCCACCCGCGAGGTGAGCACCCTTGGGCCCGCTCATGCCGACGTGCGGCTACGCGCGTGTCGGCACGGCCTGCGCGCTGCTCTTCCATCAGAGTTTCAGCAGCCGCCGGATCGCGGACCGGGATCACATCGACCTCCCGGACGCCCGGCTGCTTTTGTGCGAGGGAAGGTGCGTGGATGGAACGCGGCGACGCCGACAGACTCCGCGGCTCGACGCACCGGGTGACGGGGAGGTGGAGGTGATGGGGTTCAGCCGTGCGGAGCTCGAAGGTTTCCGAGGCGGGTCCCTGCCTGACCTTCTCGGCCCGCGTACGAGGCTGCTGTTCGTGGGAGTCAACCCTGGATTGTCGGCTGTGGCTTTGCAGGCGCACTTTCCCGGGCGCACCAACCGCTTCTATCCGGCCTTGTACAGGGCGGGTATCACCGACCGCCTGATCGACGCCTCATCGGGTTTCGCGCCGGGCGACCCCGAGTACCTCACCGAGCGGGGCGTCGGGATCACCGCACTCGTCCCGAAGGCCACTGCTCGCGCGGACGAACTGGCGCCGGCGGAACTGGTGGCGGGAGCAGTGGACCTGGCCGAGACGGTAGGGCGCGTCAAGCCGAACGTGGTCGCCGTGCTGGGGATCACCGCGTTCCGGATCGCGTTCGCGATGCCCAAGGCGAGGGTGGGGCGGCAGCCGGGTCCGTTCGCGGGAGCACAGCTGTGGGTGGTGCCCAACCCGAGTGGTCTCAACGCCCACTCCTCACTCGCGGACCTGGCCGTCGCCTATCGCGAGGTCGCCGGTGCCGCTGGACTCGAACTCGCACCTCCGGCACCGTAAAAGCACTCCATCCAGCACGGTCGAGGCCCCTCATGGCTGCGTCGCACCGCCCACGGGAAGCCCTCGACCCCTGGGACGTCGTCTGCTCGCGTTGGCATCCAGGTCAGGCCGCGACGCCGATCGAGTCGCCGCCGGGCATCAGCAGATCTCCCCTGGCGGACGGCCGGCTCGGTGGAGCATCGGACGGGGAGCCGGGCTGAACTCACGTCCGCCAGGGGACCTTGTCCGAGCTCGCCGATCGCGTAGGTGTCACTCATGTCAACCTGTCCATCCTCAAGAACGGCCGGGCACGGGCCATACGGTTCACCACCCTCACGCGGCTCTGCGAGGTGCTGGACGGCCAGCCGGGGGATCTCCTCAGCCACCGGCCACACCCGGAACCGCCTTCGAGCGCCCCTCAGTAGCGCCCAGCACCCGAACGAGGGTCTCTCGAACTCGCGACTCCTACCGCCGAATTGGTTCGACTCGGGCCTGTCGCCAAGTCCGGCTCATTCGGCCCTGTGGCAAGATCGCGGGATGCTACGACTAACCGACTTCATCATCGATTGCCCGGACACGATGAAGCTGGCAGCCTTCTACTCGGAGGTCACGGGGCTTCCGGTCAAGGCGAGCAGTAACGAGAACTGGGCCGGTATCCAGTTCGGCGAGATCGAACTCGCCTTCGTCCAGGTGGATGACTACCGCGCCCCGCGGTGGCCGGACAGCGAGCACCCCAAGCAGTTCCACCTCGACTTCGAGGTCGACGACATCGAGGGCGAACAGAGCCGCGTCCTGGACCTCGGCGCGACCTTGCAGCGGGACTGCACCGGCCCCGACGGCTACGGTTTTCGCGTCTACGCCGACCCCATCGGCCACCCCTTCTGCCTCTGCCGCAACAAGGGAGTCGTCTGGACCGATCAGGGTCCCATCTGGCCCCAGCACGACCAGGGCGTGCTTTGAGCGCGCCGAGCGGCGGCGTGTCCTGATCGGGAAGGAGTGAGGTCTCCGGTACAGGTTCATCGACCAGAAGAACCGGACACCGGAGACCTCGCGGCCACCTGGCGGTGAGGCGGCGCTTCGATTCGAACGACGCACGGCCGCGCCGAAGGCGACCGTCCCACGCTCTCGCTCCGTAACCCTCAGCGCGCCCACCCGGGGCCCGCCTCTCGGGCCGGTGCCACTCAAGCGGAATCGAGCTGCTGCTCGGCGCGCTCGAGCCAACTCCGGTACCAGTGCGCGAAGTCGTGCCCGGTCGGCTCGATCCCCCGGTCCGCCGGTCTCAGATCCTCCCAGATGGCACCTTGAGACGGGCCCGTCATCACCAGCAGGGACGCATAGCCACATCCCTGTTCGCTGAGGAATACCGCACCCGCCTCCTGAGCGTCAGACAGTTCCTCATAGCGCGCGTCCCACGCCGCGTACGCGCGACGGAACGCGTCGTCGGCCGCATAGGCGTTCCTCTCGGGCTCCTGCGACTCGATCACGTCGAGCTCCCTCTGCAAGGCCTCGGCGACGAAGGGGCGTCCGGCGAACTCAGCCGTAGTCGGCTGGGCGGGATAGGCAAGCCCGATACCGACCCACTGCCATCCCTCGTCACCCGAGGCCGGTGCCATCAGACCGTAGTCGGGGCCCGCTCCCCCGGCTCCGACCCGGAGCAGGAAGCTCCGATACTGCGCGGGCAGACCACCGCCCAGATCCGCCTCCAGCGCCCGGAGCTGCTCCTCGACCATGACCGGAGCGAGACGAAAGCCGTGCCCCCGCGCCCCGAAGACCTTTTCCGCACCGGGGCGTTCGCCGAGCCGAAGCACCCGCTCCCGCACGCCCGCCCATATGTCCTCACTCATGGACACACGATATGGAGACGCGCACCTCTCAGGCATGGGATTTTCTGGGGGGTCGTGGTGCCGGGCGCGCGCCGCTCTCCACAGAGAACCTCCGACGAGTTCACTCTGTTCGAACAGTGTTCGCGCGCTGTACGTTTTCTCCGTGTGTCATGGCGGACGGTCGTGAACGCGGCGGGTGCAATCCGATGTTCGGGTGCAATCCTGGGTGCTCACTTCCGTCTCACTCTGGGTTGCACGCCCGGTGGCCCGGACTGACAACGTTGTCTAACGTCAGGGCCGAACGGTGCGTGCGTATAGCGACGCTGGAGAAGTTACGTGCCGATCAGATCCCATCCCCCCTTCCCACGGGTGATCCTCGCGAGACCCGTACAGCGGCGGCGCCGGCCGCTTCGCGCGACGGTCGCCCTGCTGCTCAGCGGAGCGCTCGGTGTCGCGGCGCTGGCAGGTGGCGGTGCGGCCGCGGCAGTGCCCGCCGCGGCCTCTTCCGCGGGTTCGGGCGGGACGGACTACACGAAGCTCGTCGACCCGTTCGTCTCGACCGCCGGCGACGACGGCAACGACCTGCCGGGCGCCCAGGCGCCGCACAGTCTGGCCAAGGTCAACCCGCTGACCACGCCGGACCGCAACCACACCGGGTACGACCACAACGAGGACCACATCGCCGGGTTCACCGCGACGAACCTCGACGGGGTCGGCGGCTCGGGAGGCGGTGGTGACCTGCTCGTCGTGCCGACCTCCGTGCAGTACGACAAGCGTCCCGCCCCGAGCACGTACGCCCACGCGTACAACCACGACGACGAGAGTGCGACGCCCGGCTCCTATCAGGTGGGCCTCGGGGCGATATCCGGCACCGGGTCGTCGGTGCAGCAGGACTCCGGCACCATCAAGGCCGAGATGACCGCGACGACGCGTACGGCGCTCGAGCGGTACGGCTTCCCCGCCGGGTCGGAGCCCGAACTCGTCCTGGACCTGGCCAACAACTTCACCAGCCGCACCCGCTCGACGATGAAGGCGACGAGGCTCCCCGACGGGACCACCTCGATCTCGGGGCTCGTCGCCGGATCCTTCAACGGCGCCTCGTACCAGCTCTACTACAACGCCACCACGAACGTCCCCGTGACCTCCTTGAAGAGCTGGGGCAGCGACGGCAAGCTGGGTGACGCGACCACCCAGGACGGCTCCGACACCGGGGCCGTCCTCGGGTTCGACAAGTCCACCGGAAGCAACGTCGAGTTGCGCATCACCCTGTCGCCGATCAGCGCCGAACAGGCCGCGACCGACCAGCGGAACGAGGTGGGCCACCTCACCTTCGACCAGGCGCGCGCGCAGACGAAGGCGGACTGGAACAAGGCCCTCGGCGCCGTCGACGTGCGCTCCTCGGCGAAGTCCGACCCCGGGTCGACGCTCACCAAGGAGTTCTACACGCACCTGTACCGCATGTACGCGCTGCCGGTGAACGCCACCAGCACCAGCGGGACGTACCGCGGCGCCGACGGGGCGGTGCATAAGGCGAACGGCTTCACGTACTACGACGGTTGGTCCACCTGGGACGACTTCCGCAAGTACTCCGTCGAGGCGTACATCGACCCGTCCACCTACCGGGACATGGTGCAGTCGCTGATCGAGCTGTTCGCCGACGCACGCGCCTCGGGCAAGAGTCTGGGCAGCCTCACCCATTCGGTTCCGACCGTTCGCTGGGAGCGCTCGGCGGTTCTGGTCGCGGACGCGCTGTCGAAGGGCTACAAGAACTTCGACCGGCTCGACGAGGCGTACCCGGCGCTGCTGTCGTACTCCGGGTACTACACGGGGGCACAGCTGCGGCAGGGTTACGTCACCGGGGATCCCGGTACGACGGTCCAACGAGGCTACGACCAGTGGGCGTTGTCCGTCATCGCCGACGCGCTCGACAAGGACGCGGACGCGAAGAAGCTGCGTACCCAGTCGACCATGGCGATCGACAACCTCGTGAAGTCGGGTGCCTGGACGGCGGCCGACGGGACGAAGGTCGGTCTGCTCACCCCGCGTGCCGCCGGGGGTGACTGGCAGAGCGCCGACTACGAGAAGTTCGAGGCGGCCGGCCTCTACCAGGGCACACTCTGGCAGTACCACTGGTACGACGCCTACGACATGGGCGGGCTCATCAAGGCCATGGGCGGCGAGAAGGCCGGCAAGGCCGCGGTCAAGCACATGTTCGGCGAGGACTCCACTGTCGACGACGGCTCGACGATGCTGCACTCCAACGCGAACGAGATCGACCTGCAGGCGCCGTACCTCTTCAACTATGTAGGTGAGCCCAGCCTGACGCAGAAGTGGGTGCGCTCCATCTACACCGGCACGACCTGGAACCGCTACATCGCGACGGGCTCGACGAACGAAGCGCCCAGCTCCGGCGGCCAGTTCACCCCGCCGGTCAAGACCCAGGTCTACAAGCTCTCCCCCAACGGTTTCCTGCCGACCATGGACAACGACGCCGGCACCATGTCGACGATGTTCGTCGGCGCCGCCCTGGGCCTGTTCCCGGTGACCGCCGGTTCCAGCCAGTTCCAGATCGGCAGCCCGTTCTTCGACTCCACGACGATCACCTACGCCAACGGCAAGCAGTTCACGGTGAAGGCCGACGGGGTGTCGCCGAGCAACTACTACGTGCAGAACGCGACCCTCAACGGCAAGCGGTTCGACAACACGTGGCTCGACTACTCCCAGATCATCTCCGGCGGAACCCTGGACTTCACCATGGGCTCCAAGCCCTCTCAGTGGGGCGCCCGCACGGAGCCGGCGTACTCGCTGAACACCGACACGGGTGAGGGCGGTACGGGGACCGGCAGGGGCGACACCGTCGTCTCCGCCCGCCCGGGCACCGTCGACACCGCCGCGAACGGGGCCGTCGACGGCAGCGTGAAGCTCACCCTCTCCGGCCCGGCATCGTTCGCCGCCCGCAAGGGAACCAGCCTGACCAGGACCGGGGCAGCGACCGTGACCGGCCTGCCGGGCGGTGTCACGGCGGACCTGCGTGTCACCGGCTCCCGCACGGCGACGCTCTCGCTCAACGGCACCACACAGGTCGACGCGCGCTTCGGCATCACGTTCCAGGACGCGGCCTTCGCGCACGGCGTGCGTGCCTCGACGGTGCACGGCACCGGGACATCCCCGACCGACCCGCTCCTCGTCTCCGCAGCCGCGGTGCAGCGCAAGGCCCTTGGCGCGCTCGTCGACCAGGCGTCGCTGGTGCGCAGCGGCAACTACGCCGACGGCTCCTGGACTCTGTTCCGTGCGGGGCTCGAACGCGCGCGCACCGTCCTCGCGGACAGCACGTCCGCGACGGGCACCATCATGGCCGCGGACGACGCCCTGCAGTCCGCCGTCGACGCGCTCACCATCGACGAGGGCGGATACGCCGTCCTGCAGGCCGAGTCGCCCGACGAGAAGGAGGGCCCCAGCCTCACGAGCGAGAAGAACAACTCGGACGGCAACCTCGGTGGCGTCACCGAGGGCGCGTGGGAGAGATACACCAAACTGGACTTCGGCGGCGTCTCGCCGCGCAGCATCTCGGTCCGCTACGCCAACTCGCAGGCCACGAACGCGAAGCCGAGCAGCGTCGACGTCCACGCCGGCACCGCCGACGGCCCCGTCGTCGCCACCGTGCAACTCCCGGGGACCGGGGGCTGGCAGTACTACTCCACGGTGCAGGCGACCGTCACCGACCCGGACGCCCTGCTCGACGCGTCGAGTGCGACCTTCGTGTTCCACGCCCCCGCCGGCCAGCAGTGGGTGTCGAACTTCGACTGGCACCAGTTCTCGCCCTACGAGGTCTCCTCGTCCGCCTCCACCACCCTCGCCACGCTGACCGCGGTCAACAGCACCACGACGGGCGGCGGCACCTCCCCTCTCAACCTCTCGAACGGCATCCTCGAGAACGTGACGAACGGCGCGTGGGCCGAGTGGAAGGACACCGACCTCCGCGACGGCGCCGACACCGTCACCGTCCGCTACGACAAGCCCCAGTCGCGCGCCGCGTCGGACTCGCACATCGAGCTGCACCTCGGCTCCAAGGACAGTGCGAAGAGCATCGTCATCCCCCTCGACTACAGCGGTTCGGGCTGGGGAACCATCGCCACCACAAGCGTGCGCCTCGACCCGAGCGCCTTCACCGGTGTCCAGGACGTGTACGCCGACTTCGTCTCCAGCACACAGACGGCGTCCCAGCCGTACGTGGGCAACATCTACGCGCTGAGCCTGACGCAGGACACCAACGCGCCCGTGGGCTTCGACGCGACCGCGTTCCACTCGAACAGCGGCGGCGGGCTCAAGAGCGAGCCGGTCGGCTGGACCGGGGCGGGTTCCACCACCGACCTCGGCGGCACCTATGACGGAGCCTGGCTCGCCTACGGGGACATCGACTTCGGCACCTCCCCCAAGAGCACCGTGACGGTCACCTACGCCAACAACTCCGCGCGCTGCGGCACCGGTTCGGCTGTCCAGCTCTACCTGGACTCCTTCGACGCGGCCAACCCCGGAACGCCGGACGCGATCGTGCCGCTGCCGGTCACCGGAGCCGCGTGGTCGTCAGGAGGGACGACCAGTCTGACGCTGCCCGAGGCGATCACCGGCACGCACGCCGTCTTCCTCCGGCTGACGACGAACCCGGACTCCTCGCACCCCTACGTCGCGAACCTGGGCCGGATCACGTTCAACCACGTCGACACGCCGGCCGTCACGGACAAGTCGGCCCTGCGCAAGGCGATCGACCAGTACGCGGGCCTCGCCGGCGACGCGGCACGCTACGACACGATCGACTTCGCTGTGTACCGGCGCGAACTCGCCGCCGCCCGTGCCCTCGTCGACGCCGACGGCGCGTCCCAACTCGAGGTCGACACCCGGACCCGCGGCCTCACTCTCGCCGCCAAGCAGCTGATCCCGGTCCCGAGGCTGCGCCTGGAGGACCTGGTCACGACTGCCTCAGCCCTCCAGAACACGCGCTACACGGACACCTCGTGGAAGGCGTTCACCACCGCACTCGCCGAGGCGAAGACCGCGGTCGCGAGCGACGCGGCCACGGACGAGACCCTCTCCGCGCGGTACGACACCCTTCACCGTGCCCTGTCCGCGCTCACGACCAAGCCCAGGACAGCGCCGGCCGTGCCTGACGCGGTGTCGGCGACGTCATCCGGTACGAGCGTGACCGTCGCCTGGGCCCCGCCCAAGGACACCGGCGGCGCACCGGTCACCGGCTACACGATCGCCCTGGACGACGGCCACCAGGTCGAGATCCACGATCCCGACAGCCGCAGCACGACGTTCACTTGGCTGCGGACAGGCACGTACACAGCGCGCGTCCGCGCGGTGAACGCCGTCGGCACCTCGTACCCGAGCACGCCCACGGCACCCGCGGTGACCGGCGGAGGGAAGCCGCAGAAGCCGACCGTGACAGGTGTGGTCACCGACGGCAAGCAGGTCCGCGTGACCTGGCAGCCGGCCGGCGACGGCGGGTTCCCGATCCTCGGCTACTCCGTGGCCCTCGGGGACGGAACCACCACACACGTCTCCGCCACGACCGACACGGCCCTGCTCACCACCGTGGGCAAGGCGAAGGCGCACACCGCCACCGTCACCGCGCTCACCCTGGCCGGAAGCTCCGACGACTCCACCACCACGGCGTCGGCGAGCACACCGACGGGTGCCTCCGACCCGACCTACGTCTCCTCCCCCTTCCCGGACGAGACACTCAACGCAAAGTATCCGTCGGATAGTTGGCCGGGTACCGGCGACGGGACCGACTACTTCTACAACCTGCTCAACGGCGTCGAGGACCTCGACTCCGACATCCTCGGCGCCAACACCAAGGTGCCTCAAGGCGCCGAGCTGACCGCCGAGAACGACCGGATCGCCGTACGGATCAACAACGCGGCGACCCAGAAGGAGGTGGACCGCGCCGAGGTCGACGCGACCAACAGCTCCACCGTCACGATGGCCGACGGCCTCGGCTCCCGGCTCGGCCGGATCTACAGCGACGCCCTGAGCGGCGGCCAACTGCCCAAGACGAGTGCGTTGTTCTCCCGCGTCACCAAGAGCCTCGACAAGGTCGACTCCGCGAAGAACCACTACGCCTACCAACGCCCGTACGTGCGGCTCGGGTTCGTCGGTGACGGCGGCCGTATCAACGAGTCGCAGGACGGCTCGTACGGCAGTCTCGCCACCAGCGGCTCGTACCCCAGCGGCCACACCTTCGGCGGCTACGAGGCCGGGACCATCCTCGCCACCCTCCTTCCGGAGCTGGCGCCGTCGATCCTGGCGCGTACCTCGGAGTACGGGGACAACCGCATCGTCCTCGGGTTCCACTACCCGCTGGACGTCATGGGCGGCCGGATCTCCGGGCAGGCCACCGTGGCGCACCGATGGGCCGACCCCGACTTCGCGAAGCTGCTGACGCAGGCCCACACCGAGATGGAGAACGTACTGCTCGATGAATGCGAGAAGGAGGGATACGGGGACACGCTCGCGTCCTGCGAGGGTGACGCGTACGGCGGTCTGAGCACGGCGCAGGACGTCGACCTGTACACGCGGCGCCTGACCTACGGGTTCTCCCAGGTGGGCAAGGCGGGGCAGGCCATCGAGACGCCGTCGGACGCGGCAGCACTGCTGATCACCGCGTTCCCGGACCTCACCACCGCGCAGCGCACCCAGATCCTGGAGCAGACGGCGACGGACTCCGGGTACCCGCTCGACCTCACCGCGGACGGGCAGGCGAGCTGGCAGCGGATCAACCTGGCGGCGGCGATGGCGGCGCGTGTCGTCGTGGGCGCCGACGGCTCGGTCACGGTGAAGAACTTCTCGGACGCCACCAAGGCCAGTGTGGCCGACGCGAAGACGATCACGGTCGGCGGTGTCGCGATCGACGGGTTCGATGCGGACGTGTCGACGTACGTCGTCGACTGGCCGAAGAACGCGAGGATCCCGGCCGTCTCCGCCGCGCCGGCCCAGGCCGGCGCGCGGGTGAAGGTCACCGACGGCAGTTCGGTCCTTTCCTCGACCGGATCCCGCTTCACCACCCGCACCATCAAGGTGACCTCGGCCAACGGTTCGGTCACCCGGACCTACACGGTCGGGTTCCAGCCCGGGGACCGCGATGACCGACCGGTCACGGCCGGCGGCACCGGCGGTGACCGAGCCGCCGGAGCGGCCACCCTGTGGGACCCCGCAGGCAGTGGACCGGGCTCCCCCGGCGGCGCCGGGCTCTGGTCGCCGGCGGTCGAGTGGGCACAGCCCCTGAGGCCATCTGGAGCCGAGCAAGGGCAGTGACGGACGGACAGCGGTCGGCCCCTCTGGATGAACCGTGACGGTTCATCCAGAGGGGCCGTCGCCGTCATGGCACAGCAGTGCACGGCGGCTGAGGTGAAGACCCCGAATACGCAGTTCAAGCGGGGGTCACAGGACCGTCCGCCGAACGAACGGGGGACGCATGGGCGTCATTGTTGCCCTGGCTGTTGTGTTCGCCGGTGCCATCGGGGGCTGTCTGGTCGCCCTGCGGCGCAGGGGCGGGACAGGAGAGCGCGGGGCGCTCGAGCGTGGGGCTGCCGGCCAGGAGCTCGCACGGGGGCTGGGTACCGCGAGCACCACGCATCAGAACATCGGATCCTTCGGGCCCTGAGATCGAGCGCCCCCTGTCCGCCTTGTGAGAACGGGTCGGTTCTAAGCGACCGTGAGCACGATCTTGCCCTGGATGTGTCCTTGGGCGGCGCGTTCGTGGGCTGCTCGGGCGTCCGCCAGGTCGAAGGTGCTGTCGATCGCGACGCGGACCGTGCCGGCGTCGAGGAGGCGTCCCAGTTCCGCGAGTTGAGCGCCGTTGGAGCGGACCTGGGCGCTGGAGACCGTGACGCCCAGCTTCGTGGTCTCCTCCTCGTCGAACTCCCCGGGCAGCACCGCGAACTGGGCGCCGCCGCGCTTGAGCGTACGCAGGAAGCGCCTGCTGCCGGGACCACCGACGGTGTCGAGGACCACGTCGATGTCGTGGGCGAGTTCCTCGGCGCGGCTCTTGGTGTAGTCGATGAACCGGTCGGCGCCGAGCTCGCCGAGGAAGGCCTCGTGCGCGCCCGATGCCACCGCGATGACGTGAGCGCCCTTCCACTTCGCCAGTTGGAGCGCGAGGTGCCCCACGCCGCCCGCGGCGCCGTTGACGAGAACCGTCGTGTCCGCGTCGAGCGTCGTCGGGCGATGCCGCGCCTCCTGGAAGGGCGAGGGGTGGTCGTGTCCGACCTCGATCAGGAACTGCCACGCCGTCAGCCCCGCCATGGGCGCCCCGGCGGCGTGCACGTGATCGATCCCCGTGGGCTTGTGGGCGAGGTCCGACGCCGGCGCGGCCACGTACTCGGCGTAGGCCCTGCCGTCGAAGCTGGGGAACCGCAGAAGACCGAAGACTTCGTCCCCGACCGAGAAGCCCTCGACATCCGGGGCGACGGCCTCGACGACGCCCGACACGTCGGTCCCCGGAGTCACCGGCAGGCTGACCGTCGACTCCGTCTCCCCGGGCATCGTGGTCAGACCGCCCCGCAGGTACCAGTCCGGAGGATTGACACCGGCCGCGCGCACACGCACGAGAACCTCACCGAGCCCCAGCTCGGGAACGGGCACCTGCTCGTAGCGCAGAACCTCCGGACCGCCGTGCTCATGGAGCCGGACCGCCCTCATGGTGTGTGTCGACATCTTTCTCTCCTGCCCGAGTCACGGGATAGACTTATCCGGATCAGCGATCCACAAAAACGGACCACTGGTCCGAATATATGGACCACTGATCCGGATAGTCAAGGAGGACACGTGCGGGCCGACGCCAGGAAGAACCGCGATCACGTGCTCGCAGTGGCGGGCGCCGTCATCGCCGAGCAGGGCGTCGACGCGTCGATGCGCGACATCGCACGGCGGGCCGATGTCGGCCTGGCGACGCTGCTGCGCCACTACCCGACGCGCGAGGCGCTGCTCGAGGCCCTGCTCCGCACGAGCTTCGACGAGCTGACGGCGAAGGCGGGCGAGCTCGAGTCATCGAGCTCGCCCGCGGATGGTCTCGTTTCATGGCTGCGCGACTGCGTCACATGGACCACCGAGTACCGGGGCGTGACGGTGCTGATGGCGGCCGCCATCGAGGACAGCGAGTCCGCCCTCCACACCTCATGCGTCACCCTGCGGGCCGCCGGAGCGCGCCTCCTCACCCGCGCCCAGGAGGTGGGCGCGGCGCGGACCGACATGGACGGCACCGATCTGTTCGCGCTCGTGGCCGCGCTCGCCTGGCTCGGCGACCAGCCCTCACTCGCGCCGCGCGCCGATCACCTTTTCGGCTTCGTCGCGAACGCGCTCCTGACGGATGCGGCGAGCAACGGTTCCGCCGGGGCGACGCCTCGGGGTTAGGGGATCACCATTCCAGGGCCGTTGTCGCCGCTCAGGTTCAAGCCGAACAACGCCCTCGTCGCCGGTGCACCGATGTCCGTCGGGTTCTCCGCGACCGACTTCGAGGCCGTCAGACCCGAGGCCGCGCCGCGCAGCAGCCATATCGCGCCGCCGTTCACGACAGTGCCCAGGTCCTCCCCCGGCGCGCCCGCCACCAGGTCCGCCTTGCCGTCGCCCGTGACGTCGAGCAGTCGGGTCGAACCACCGAACAGGTCGCCGGCCTCGGCGACACCCGGCACGCCCGTCGTGTCCTGATGGAAGGCCTGCGCGCCCGTCCCGGTGAGCCCGCTCCTGCCTCCCTTGAGCAGCACCACCGCGCCCGCCTTCTTCTTCGAGCCGATCGCCTCGCCGGGGACACCGACGGCCAGGTCGGGGTATCCGTCACCGTTCACGTCGCCCGCGCTCAGCCGCCCGCCGAACTGGTCGCTCTTCTCACTCACCCCGGGCACGCCCGCCGTGTCCTGCGTGATCGTCTTCGTCCGCGTCTGGCTGGGGCCGGCAGCCGAGCCGTAGTAGATCTTGACGGTGCCGGGGTCTTCCTCGTTCTCCGTGTCACCGTTGGGGAAGATCCGGGTGGCCAGGTCGGCGTAGCCGTCCTGGTCGAAGTCGGCGACCGCGGTGCTCGACGAGGAGGTCAGCCGCTGCGAGACGGTGGACAGGCCGTCCTTGGTGCCGAGCCAGAGCTTGCCGCCCTCGGCGTGGTTCTCGTAGACGTAGAAGGTCGCGAGGTCCTCGATGCCGTCGCCGTTGAAGTCGCCCGTGGCGGTGGAGTCGATGGTGTTGTCCGTGCTGTACACCTGCAGGCGCTGCTCACGGGCAGGAGCGCCGTCCCGGCCGAGGGGACCGTAGAGCACGTCGTGGAAGTCGTAGGAGTCTTCGCTGTTGCCCATGAACAGGTCGACGTGCCCGTCGCTGTCGAAGTCGCCCGCGGTGATGTCATCCCCGACCTGGGCGTTGGCCGGTGCACTGACACGGACGGCACCCTCGCCGGAGATGCCGGTCTTGCGGCCCCACAGGACGATCACGGATCCGCTGACGTTGGTCTCCGGCTGGTAGTCGCGGGTCACGACGGCCAGGTCGGTCAGGCCGTCGCCGTCCAGGTCGCGAGGGATCATCGCGTAGCCGAAGACCTCGTTGTCGCCGGAATCACCGGGCACACCGGGGGTGTCCTGGTTGATGACGGTGGTGCGCGCGGGGTCGAGGCCCTTCGCCGAGCCGTAGCTGATCGTGATGTAGCCGGCCCACGTATGGCCACCGACCTTCGCGCCAGGAGCCGCGACGGCGACGTCCTGGTAGCCGTCGCCGTCGAAGTCCTCGCGCACGGTCGTGGCGCGGTCCTTGGCGGTCGCGGTGCCCGCGACGATCGGCACGCTGAACGACCCGATCAGGGCGGCGGCTACGGCGGTCGATATGGCGGGTCGGCGGATGCCCACGGTTCCTCCTTGAAGCGCGAGCGACATCTAGACGCGTGCGCGCGGTGGTGATTCACCTCTGAGACACACGGAAACGGCCGATGGTTGTGCGCTGAACGACACTTGAACGGGCGGAAGGCGGGATGCGCACCTGCCCCGCACCGGCCCCTCGCGTCGCACGAGCACCGCGCAGGTCAGGTGCGGTACCGATTCCACAGTCGTCTTGTCCGTCGGCTGAGCGGGGTTGCCGCGGACAGGGCGGCGGAGAGGGTTCCAGGGCGCCGGTGCTGCCGGTGCCCGGGAGACTGACCGTGGCCGGCGCCATCCCGCTGCCGGCCCTCCGAAACCACGTGCCGCGCGCTCACGCCCTGAACGGCAACGCCGTCGGCCGGTGCGGTGGCACAAGGACGACCTTGCCGAGGTTGCGGCGCTGTTCGATGAGGGTGTGGGCCCGGGCGGCTTCGGCGAGGGGGATCTCCTCGTGCACGGCGACGCGGAGGGTGCCCGCTTCGTACATCTGCCACAGTTCCCGCAGCCGGCGGTCGTACAGCTCCGGCTTTCCGACGGCGATGGCTCGCATCTGGAAGCCGATCACCGAAGCGCCGCGGACGAGGAGTTCGTACGCCTCCACCGTGCCCCCTCCGGAGCTGAAGGCCACCAGCCGCCCGCCCGTGCCCAGGGCCCGCACAGCGGGGCCGAGGAGGTCGCCGCCGACTCCGTCGAGGATCACGTCGTACGCGGCACCCCAGTCGGCGTCCTCGTACAGAACGACCTCGTCGGCGCCCAAGTCCCTGACGAAATCGGCCTTGTCGGGACTGCCGACAGCGGCCACGACGCGTCCCGCCACGCCGGCTTTCGCGTACTGGACGGCGAGCGTGCCCACCCCACTCGCGGCTGCCGTCACGAGGACCGACTCTCCGGGCTGCACGTGCGCGGCCTCGTACGCGCCACGTGCCACCATCCCGCTGCGGACGAGCGCCACCGCCTCCACGTCACCGGCGCCGTCCGGGATCCGGGAGACCATCGCGGTGTTCAGGACCGCGAACTCGGCGTAGGCGTCGGCGAAGCACAGTCCGGTGACGCGGTCTCCGACCGCGAGGGAAACGACCCCGTCACCGAGGGCGGCGATCTCCCCGGCGACTTCGCCGCCGAGGGTGACCGGTTCTTCGGCATCCCGGAGCTTGCGCACGGCGGGCAGGGTCACGCCGATCGCCAGGGCCCGGATCAGCACCTCACCGGGTCCCGGTTCGGGGCGGTCGACGTCCTCGGCGACCAACACGGCGGGCCGCCCGTCGACCTCGTGGCGGATCCTGAGCACGAGGACCTCCCAGTCCCTTTTCATTGGAGAGCCCAACGATAACGGAAATCATAGGGAGTTCCAATGATTTCCGGGATAGGCTGAGCGCATGACCGCAGCCCTTCAGCGCATCCAGTCCCTGCCGAGTTGGCTCGTCGGCCGCGTCGCGGCGCGCGCCCGTGCTCTGGTCGCCGAGGCCCTCGCCGCGGAAGGGCTGAAGCTCATGCATCACGCGGTGCTGGCCGCGAGTTCCGAGTACGGGCCCCTCGCCCAGGCCGAGTTGGGCCGGCGGGTCGCCGTCGACCCCAAGGACGTGGTCGGCATCCTCAACGACCTCCAACAGGCCGGACTTGTCCTGCGCGCCCCGGATCCCGACGACCGCCGCAAGAACGCCATCACGGTGACGCCGGAGGGCACAGCCGTCCTCACCCGCTGCGCGGCACTGGCCGAGGCAGCCAACGCCGAGTTGCTGGCACCGCTCACTCCGGACGAACAGGGCCAACTCATGGCCCTCCTGACGCGAGTTCACGAAGCCCCATAGACATGGCGTGTCGGGGCCGGGGGTCCGGCCCATGCGGAGCCTGGACCCTTCCCCGGCGGCCGCGCCCTACCCCAGGCGCCGCGGCCGGCACTGCTTCCGACCACGGCGCCTGGATCCGCACAGGCCGCCCCCTCCGCCGGGGGCGGGCGTCAGCCCCGTGCCACGGCGATCGAACCCTGGAGCCTTTCACCTGCCTCGTAGATCATGTAGGGCACGCCGTGGTCGGTCCCGAACGTCGGTGACGCGCTGCGGCCGTTGTCCGGAGCGGTGTCGGCCGAGTCGTGGAAGAGGCCGAGGTGGTCGCGGCGGGTGAAGTCGTTGCCGACCTCGGTGATGAGGAGATTGCCGCCGTTCTCCTTGCTGGTGTTGTAGACGACGTAGGTGCTGTTGTCGCGCGTCAGCAGGTGCGGGCCGCCGATGTTGTTCGCACCGACGTCCGAGTGCCGGACGAGGGGTTGCTGGTCGAACGTCCAGTCGCGGCCGTCGGCCGACCAACCCCAGGCGATGTCACGGTGGTTGGACTGGTTGTTGAGCATGAAGAGCATGACGTAACGGGCGCCGCGCGAAGGCAGATCGTGCCGGAAGACGCGGGCGTACGAGGTCTCGGTGGTGCCCGCGGGCAGCATCGCGGTGGTGAGCACCACCTTGTCGTAGGTGAAGGTGATGCCGTCCTTGGACCGGGCGAGACGGGTCGTGCCGTTCTCACCGTGGAAGTACAGCCACAGCTCCTTGACGTCCTCGTTCCACAGGACGTGCGGTGAGGCGACATGGCTGACGCTGTAGTGGGGCTGCCAGTTGTTGGAGACGATCGGGTTGGCGGTGTACTCGGTGAAGGGCCCCTCCAGCGAGTCGCCGTAGGCCAGGCAGATGCCGCCGGGTGCGTCGTGCGGCCCGTAGTAGAGGTAGTAACGCCCCAGCGGGTTCGCCAGTTTGTCGTAGACGCCCCGGATGCACGGGAAGATGATCTCGCCGGTGGGGTTGTACTTGAACTGGGAAGGCGTCAGGAGAGTCCTGAGGTAGCGGTAGTCGGGGAAGCCGCCGGGTATCGCGGCGGCGGCCGGCGCCGCCTGCGGGGACGCGCCGGCTGTCGCCCCGCTGGTGATCACGCCGGTTGCCGCCGCGGCGGTCGCGGCCGCGGCGGCAAGGAACATGCGGCGGCCGGGGTGGCGCGGGTCATCGGCGGTGGGCCGGTGGGCATTGCTGTCGTGCTGTGTCATGTCGTACTCCGTCCCGGGAGTGAGAGATCACAGGTAGGTGGCGGCGGTGACGCAGAATCCGCCCAGGGCGACGGCCCAGACGTAGGGCAGGGTGCGCAGCATCACCTGTTGCGGTGCGACCCCGGCGTACTGCGCGCTCCACACGGTCTGGGTGCTGGTCGGGTCCGCCACACCGAAGACCTGGTTGTACGAGGTGGCGATGCCCAGCACCGCGACGGCGGGGTAGATGCCCGCGGCGATGAGGACGCCGGCGATGCCGGCACCGAGGCCGTAGACGTTCAGCGGTCCCCGGTAGAGGCACAGCGGTACGAGGACGGTGAACACGACCACGAACAGCACCGGGTTGTGCGGGCTGACCGCCTTGACCAGCGGTTCGAGGGCCTCCACCGCGCCGGGCAGCTTGACCGCGGCGAGCAGGATGCCGATGGCGATGAACAGCACGATGGGTGCCGCCGCGACCTCGAAGCCGGCGTACAGGGTGCGCAGGAGCCGTTTGTTCATCTCGCCCGGCCGGGTGGTGGTGACGAGTGCGTACAGGACGCCGGCGAGCATCGACGGCAGGATCGCGATGTCGAACCCGAGGGCCAGGACCAGCGGCACAATGGGGGTGAGGAGTGCGTACCAGGGTGCGTCGCCGAGCTGCTTGCGACGTGAATCGGGCTTCGTGGCAGGGGCCTTGAGAGACCATGCGTGTTCGACGCCGCGTCGCCGGGTCTCGATGACGACGAAGAGGAGAGCGGCGGCCAGCGCGAGCGGGAACAGTTTCATCATGAAGCCGCGCACGGTGTCGACCGGCAGTTCCAGTGCGGTGGAGAAGAACTGCCAGATGGGCAGTTCGAAGGGCATCCCGGCGGCGATGCCCATCAAGATGGTGCCCGCTGCGGTGACCTTGGGGATCCCGACCGCGATCATGGCGGGGATGCCGATGATGCCGGCGAGCATCGCGGCGGGCGCGGAGCCGGTGACCGTTCCGACGAGCGTGGAGACGAGCAGCACGCCGAGGGCGACGACGACGGGGCGGTCGCCCCCGAACTCGACGATCTTGCGTACGAGGGTTCCGGCTATGCCGGTCTCGTCGAGGAGTTTGCCGAGCCACGAACCCAGCAGGATCGCGATCATCGTGGAGGCGAGGGCGGGTGCGCCCATCTGGATGACCGTGTCGAGGACGCTGTTCTCGCCGGTCAGCGGGGCGCCGGCGAGAAGGGCGATGACGACGCCCAGGATGACGAGAGCGAAGGCGGTGGGAAGTCTGCGGGTGAGCATCGCGGCGACACCTGCCGCCATGACCAGAAGGATGACGACGCCCATGGCGTTACTTCTTTCTTCCGAGCGGGGACCCGTGCGGCGCTTGGGCCGCGACGGTCAGGGCGGCCGTCAGCAGGAGGGGGCTGCGGCCGAGACCGCAGACCGTGCCGGCGTAGGCGTGGGCGGCGATCTCGTCGGCGCCCGCGACGTGGCCGTAGAGGCGGTGGCGTCCCGCGCGCAGCACGACGTGACCCAACGAGCGTTTCAGGGCCTTCTTCGCGGGACCGTGGTGCAGTTGTTCGTGGACGGCCTCGTGGGCGATCGCCGCCGCTCGCAGGGATCCCGCCGGATACCAGTGACGCCAGTCCAGTTGGTCGATCAGTTGCTCGGCCAGGGCAAGGGTGTCGGTGAACACCTCGACGGTGGGCACCGGCCTCGAGGTGTAGCGGGCCAGGAGCCCTTTGGCCAGGCCGTCGGCGCTCTCCGTGACGCGGGCGCCGGCCTCGACGGGGGGCAGCGCGGAGCCGAACTCCGTTGCCACCCGCGCCCATTGGCGCAGCAGGACCGGGTCGCGGCCCTCGTGCGTGGGCGTGTCCGCCAGGAGTCGTACGGCGAAGTCGGCGTCGTCGCTCGCTTCGAGCGCCTTGATTCCCGCGAGTGTGGTGTGGTCGAGGAGGGCGGTCGTCATGAGCGTGTCTCCAGCACGGCGACCACCGCTTCGTCGGCGGCACGTGAACGCAGTTCGCTGCGGGCGAGCGCGAGCAGCGGCTGCGGGTCCAGGACGCCGGAGAGGTCGGCGATCCGGGAGCCGATCAGCAGGCGCAGGGCGGGGGCACGGACGCCACCGTCTCCGTACGACGTGGCCTCGCGGACCAGTTGGGCGAGGACTTCGGGTGCGCGGGCGACGGTGGTCGTCTCGACGCGGGCGTCCGGTGCGTGCAGTCGCACGACGGCGTCACTGTCCACGACGCGCACCGGATGGCGGTCGGCGCTGAAGCGGCGGCGGACGTCTGTCCCGTACACGGTGTGGGAGTCGGTGCCCGCCAGGACGCGCACCGAGGCCGGGTCGGTCTTGAGGCTGTCGGCGGCTGCGCGCAGTCGGTCGTTGTCGCCCGCTCGACGGGAGCGGTCCTGTGTGCGCAGTTCGGTGGCGCCGGTGGCGACGGCGCGCACGGTGTTGGTCTGCGGGTCGACGGTGATCTCCACCTCGACGCCCTCGGCCGCGGCGCCCTGGGCGACGACCGCGGCCTCGGCCTCGGCCCTCACTGCGAGGATCTGTTCCTGGCGGGCGCCGGGGATGATGCGCTCGACCTGCTCGCGTATGAGGGCCAGGGCGACACCGATGGGGCTGATGACCTCGTTGTTACGGGCGATCCGGCCCTCCTGGCCGCAGACGGCCGCCAGGTGCGGGGTGACGGTGGCCGCTCCTCCGCCGCCTCCGACGAGGACGGCGGTGTCCTTGTCCAACCGGTAGTCGCGGATCATCGCGTCGACGACGGACCTCACCTGGTCGGTGCCGGCGTCCAGGACACGGGCGGCCGCCGTGGCGACGTCCGTGCCCAGTGCGGCGGCCAGGGGGGCGATGGCGGCCTCGGCCACGGCCGGGTCGCAGTGCGCGAAGTCCCCCTCGGGGACCCGGCCCAACGCGTTGGCCGCGCAGGTCATGGTGATCGCGAAGCGTCCGCCGGCGGCGTCGAGCACGGCGTAGTCGGCCGGGTCGTCGTCCATCGGGCGGATGGTGGTGAGGTGGGCGTCCCGCAGGTCCTGCGGGGTGGCGAAGCAGGCGTAGGGCAGGCCCGCGATGTGTGCGCTGCGCGGTCCGACGCCGGTGACCCTGCCGCCGCCGACGCGGACCATCGAGCCCCCGCCGACGCCGACGGTGCGCACGTCGAGGGCCGACAGATAGGACGTCTTCCCGAGGATGGTGGCGTGCCGGACGGCGACCCTGCCGCGTCGTACGACGCTGATGTCGGTGGACGTGCCGCCGGTCTCCAGGAAGACGCCGTCGCTGATGCGCTCCTGCATGAGCGCGCCCGCGACGCCTGCCGCCGGGCCGGACAGCACGGTGAGCAGCGGCCTGCGGCGCATCTCCTCCAGTGACATCACTCCCCCGTCGCAGCGCATCACCATCAGCGGCGCGCCGACACCGGCCTTGGTGATGGAGGCGTCGACGAGGTCGGCGGTGGCGAGCATGCGGGGCAGGATCGCCGCGTTGACGACGGCGGTCCTGGTCCGCTTGTGGAGTCCGTACAGCGAGGTGATCTCGTGCGCTGCGGTGGTCGGCAGACCGCGTTCGGCGGCCGCCGCGGCGATGGTGTCCTCGCCCTCGGGGCGGTCGACGCTGAAGGGCTGGCTGGCGACGACAGCCTCGGCTCCTTGCCGGACGGCCTCGTCGAGGGCGGAGCGTACGGCGGGCGCGTCGTCGGGGTCGGCGACATGGACGTAGACGAGCGGGAGTTGCTTGCCGGGGGTGAGGTGCAGTTTACGGAAGGCGGCGAGGCGCCGGGTGAACGCGGCGCCGGGGCCGGCGCCGATGCCGATGAGGCCGACGGTGGCGACGTCGCCCTCCAGCAGGGCGTTGGTAGCCTGGGTGGTGCCGTGGGCCAGGAAGGCCACGTCCTGTGGGGCGTGTCCGGTCTGTTCCAGCAGACGGTCGAGAGCTTCGACGATGCCGTGGGCGACGCCGTCCTCGTGATGGTGACTGGTGGGGACCTTCACCTGTCCCAGCAGTCGCAGGGTCGTGGCGTCGACCGCCACGGCGTCGGTGAAGGTTCCGCCCACGTCGATGCCGACGCGGATGCGGTGGGTGTTCATGGCTTGGGCACCTCCTTGTGCAGGGTGGGCAGGGCGCGGGCGGTGGGCCGGGCGGGGCAGGTGGAGCTGCACCCGCCCGGCCGTCCGCCGTTTCTGGTGCTGTCGCTGTCCGCGGTGGTGTCAGTAGCCGCGGACGTCGGGCCAGTGGCGTTGGACTCCTTCGCGGTCGAGGAGCCGGGCGAACTGGTCGAACCGCTTGTCCTCGGCCTGGACCTGCCGCGGTTCGACGCCCTCGGCGACGCAGTGCGCGGCCAGTGCGCCCGCGACCTCGCCGATGTTCCATTCCACCGGGTGGAGCCGGTAGCAGCCGTTGGTGATGTGGGTGGTGCCGATGTTCTTTCCCGCGGGCAGAAGGTTGCGGACGCGGCGTGGGATCAGCGCGCCGAGTGGGATCTCGAAGGGCACCGAGCCGATGTCGATGTAGTTGTCGCCACCGGTCGAGGGGTGCAGGTCGATGCGGTAGTTGCCGACGCCCACGGAGTCCCGGTAGCGGGTGCCGCCGTGGGGGCCGACGATGTCGATGGCCACGTCGTGCTCGGTGATGGTGGTGACCGCCTTGATGCGGCGCGACTCGCGGATGTAGGGCGCCTTGGCGAGCCCGTCGGGTGTGCCGGTGACGTCGGGTCGCAGCCGCAGTCCGGGGAACCCGGTGCCGCCGTCGGCGCGCGGCGCCTCGGTCTGCAGCCAGTACAGAACGGAGAGGGACAGTTGCCTCGCCTCGGCGAGCGCGGCGTCCGACGTCTCCTGTCCGGCGCCGATCAGGGGCTTGAGCCAGTAGTCGTTGAGCGGCCAGTTGACCAGCGTGATGTCGGAGTCGAACGCGCCGGGCCGGTGGAGCTTGCGGGCCAGGATCCGGCGGAACCCGAAGAGTTCCTTGTCGCCCGCGTCGGCGGACTGGTCGGCGGTGACGTCCAGCGGGTCGAGGTCCGGGTTGGGGACGAAGGTGCGGGGCACGGCCTCCAGGGTGCGGGGGTCGGGCGCGAGGAAGCCGAGGAGCGGTCCGGGCCAGAAGTCGGGCCGGTACGCGCGCCAGAAGTCGTAGTCGGCGGGCCGCTCGATGGTGTGGTCCTCGCCCTCGTGGTGGGAGAGCGCGAAACACACGGTGATGCCCTGCTGGTTGAGGGGCTGCGCCTCGTCGGGCGCGTGCGGTTCGTCGAACTCGCCGCGCGCCTCGGCACCGATCGCGTGCTCGACACCGGCGAGTTCGAGCAGTTCGCCGGTCTCGGTGGCGTCGATGACGTACCGGGCGTGGATCGTACGGCTGCTGCCGTCGCGCAGGCTGGTCAGGGTGACGGAGCGAACGGTGTCGTCGTCTCCGGCGTCGGCGGCGACCGGGCGGTGCTCGGTCAACAGGGTGAGCCGGCCGGAGGCGCGGTGCGGTGCGAGCATCGCCTCCAGAACGGCCAGGGCGACGCGCGGCTCGTGGCAGAGCTTGCTGACGCGGCCCGCGCCCGGGTTGAGGTCGGTGAGGGCCAGTGCCTGGGAGCGCAGCGGATACCAGCGGCGGTAGTAGTCCCTGATGGACTCGCGCAGGGTGCGGTACGAGGCGGTGGTGCCGAACTGCTCGACCCAGGGGTGCTCGTCGGGCGGGACGGCCTGGGAGGTGAGCTGGCCGCCGATCCAGTCCGTCTCCTCGGTGAGGACGACGGTGCGTCCGGCCCTGCAGGCGGCCAGGGCGGCGGCGACGCCGCCGAGCCCGGAGCCCACTATGAGGATGTCGGGTGCGGATGTCACGGGTCTCCTTGAAGTGCTGTGCGTGCGGGGCGCGTTGCGCGCCCGGCGTCACGTCTGCGAGAGGCGATCGGGTGCGACTCAGGGGTGGACGGGCGGCACTCCCGCGGATGTGCCGGGCCGGAAGGTGCAGGCCACCAGTGGTTCCGTCGCCTGCTCGCCTGCCACCAGCGCGGCGAGCATCCGCACGGCGGCGGCGCCCAACTGCGGGCGGGGGATGTCGAATCCGGTGGGTTCAGGGCCGTCCGACAGGTCCGGCGGCGGGCTGCCGAGCAGCGCGAGCGAGGCATCGCGGGGGCAGTCGAGTCCGACGGCGTGCGCCGCGCCCTGCAACACGCGCCACGCGTCGCCGATGTCCGTCTCCTCGGCGACGAACGCGGTCACGCCGTCCTGGAGCCAGCCCCGCAGCCGTTCGGCGGTCAGGTCGCGCCGCAGGTCGGCCGACCGCAGAACGGCATCGGGCCCGCCGGGCAGGCCCGCTTCCTCGAGGCCCTTGAGGAAGCCGTGCTCACGGTCGCTGGAGGCGGGCGCCTCGTCGTCCTCGCGTACGAGGACGATCCTCCGGTGGCCGAGGCCCGCGAGATGGGCGACAACCTCCTTGCTGGCGCTGATGTAGTCGGCGCCGACCCAGGCCAGCCCCTCCAGTTCGTCCCTGCGGCCGAGGTGGACCACGGGGAAGCCGTCGGCGACCAGGCGCCGAAGTTCCTCGGCCGGCGCGTGACGGCCGAGGAAGAGGCAGCCGTCGGCGAGCCGAACGCGGTTCAGCGCGTTCGGTCCCGCAGCCCCAGCCCCACCGGAGCTGGAGCCGGTGAACAGCACCAGGTCATAACCACGTGCCGCCGCCTCCTGCTCCACGCCGACGAGGAAGGGGTAGTACGAGTGCTGCACGTCGGTCGGGAACGTCGAGGTGAAGCTGAACACCCCGAGCAGGTTGTTGCGCGCCGCCGCCAGCCGACTGGCCGCAGGATCGGGGACGTAGCCGAGGCTGCGTACCGCGTCGAGGACCTTCTGCCGGGTCTCCTCCGAAATCGAGGCACCCTGCTTCGAGCCCCCCAGCACCAGCGAGACCGTGGCCTGCGAGACACCGGCGAGCCGGGCGACCTCGGCCTGACGCGGCCGCGACGTACGCCCCGCGGGCGCGGGCGCCCGCCCCGGCCGAGCGCGCTTCCTGGGTTCCTCCACCGTGCTCCTTCGGTCGTTAATGCGTATTAGTAATGCGCATTAACGACACTGTGAACCTCTGGCCGACAGGGGTCAAGACGTTGGGCGGGACTTCTTGGGTCTGTGCTGTGCGGCGGTGTGGCTTGGGCGCTGAACCGCCCTCGGCGCCACGCGCTGCTCGGCCCGGCATCATGCGTTGCTCAGTTGCCCAGTTGCTCAGCGCACAGCTGCTCAGCCCGAAAGCTCCCACAGCAGTCGGTAGTAAAGGATCCGTTCCCGGTCCGGCTCGACTCCGTAGGTTTCGAGCAGGGGCTCTTCCCATCCCGGGCCGTAGTTCCACTGCGTGCTCCACGTGGCCACGGCGAGGTCGGCCCAGCGGTCGGCGATTCCGAGCGTGCCGAGGTCGACGTGTCCGGTCCACGTGCCGTCGTCACCGAGGGGGGTGTTGGGAGCACAGGCGTCGCCATGGCAGACGACCAGTCGGTCGACGGGCGGGATGTCGGCGAGTACACCGAGGGCGCGTTCGACCGTTCCCCTGTGCTGAAGATCTTGGTGCCAGTCCGTCGGATCGACCCGACCCGCCGCCGCTCGTGACCGTGCACGCTCCAGGCGCAGCTCGGCCGACCAGTCGAACGGACAGTCCGCGACGGGCAACGCGTCATGGAACGCCCGCAGCCCGGCGCCGATCGCGCGTACCGCCGTGCCGGGCTCGCCCTTCCAGTGGTCATCCACCGCCATACGTCCGGGCAGCCCACGGGTGACGATCCAGGTTCCGGTCTCGTCAGCGCCCTCGTCGAGTACCAGCGGCACCGTGGTGTACCTCCCCGCCCAGCGCAGGCGCGCCACCTCAGCCGCAAGGTCGATACCGCTGTCGGCCGGCGTCCACTTCACGAACTGCCGCGCATCACCGACGCCGACCTGGAACGTCAGCCCGCCGACGTCGTTCTCCCACACAGCCCGCACCGGCCGACCGGCCGCGAGCGCGGTGACGGCACGGGGAGGCTCGACAGGTCCCTGGGGCGCGGTGGCGATCATGCGTTCATTCTCGCTACGGCGACCGCCTCGGGCCGACCGATGAGAAGCGCAGCCGGGACGGCGGCGGGACGGCACCTGCCGGTCGCCGTGAGCGGATCGGTTCGAACCCCTCCGTCGTCCGTCCTCCACCCGGCGTCAGGCCCTACCGGTTTCCGGTTCAGCAGCGCACCCCTGAGCGGCCTGCGTCCCCAGTTCCCCGAGGAACTATCCAGTTCGGCGTTGGCACGCGGAGCGGAAGAGGCGTCCGGCGGGTTCTGACAGTGACCGTGCCCCACGGAGAACCGCAGCTCGCCCCCTCCTGCGAACCAACCACAAATTCCTTCCCGCTCCGCTGAGTCAGAGCCGCTCCCCATGCGTACTCCTCGACGTCCGCCCCCACCAGGGACGACAACAGATCGGCGGACAAGCCAACGGGTAGGAGAAACGGTGCAGCGCTCGCGGAACGTGATCGGAACCCTTTTTGTGGGCGGCGCTCTCACCCTGACACTCGCCGCCCTCGCCTACCCAGCGATGCTCGGCCTGGACACCGTGTCGACCTCGAACGACCGGATCATCGCCAACACGCAGTGGGGACCGCTGACGGAAGGCGAGCGGGACTTCGTGGTCAAGGTGCGCGCGGCCGGCCTGTGGGAACACCCGCTCGGTCAGATCGGACTGCAGAAGGGGCAGAGCAAGGCCGTCAAGATCGCGAGCCAGCACCTCGTCGACGGGCACGCGGCCCTGGATACCAGTTGCCGCAAGATCGCGCCGATGCTGAACATCACGCTGCCCAACGTGGCGAGCCCCCAGCAGGAAGGGTTCGTCACCCAGCTCAAGGGGGAGTCGGGGCGGCAGTTCGACGTGGACTTCGCCAACATCCTGCGGATGACCCACGGCTCGATCTTCAACACGATCGCCAAGGTCCGCTCGACCACCAAGAACACCCTGATCCGGGCCCTGGCCGATCAGGCGAACAACACGGTCCTCGACCACATCACGGTGATGGAGAAGACGGGCCTCATCGACTTCGACACCACGGTCTTCAACCAGACCACCCCGCCCAAGCTGCCGAGCTCCGACATGACCCCGCCGGCTCCGGCGCCCGGTCAGCCCCAGGTCGTCCTCAGCCCGCCGCCCAATCCGACCTCCACACCGCTTGACCTGAACGGCGCTGTCAACGGCGGTAAGCCGACCGTCGGCTGACCCCGCTCACGTCATCGAGGTGTAGGTCGGTCATAGAACGATTGGCGAGTCATCCTCACGGTCGACAGGGCCCGTTGTCGACTCTGCCGGTCAAGTCGCCGATCGCGGCGGCGGCGAGGCGCTGTTGCGCGGCGCCTCAGTCCATCGATGGCCGTCGCCGACGACCGCCGCAAACGGCCGAGGCCTCATCAGCCGCAGCTGATGAGGCCTCGCGCGCGCAGAGGCGCGCCGTCGGCTGTCGTCCCTTCGCCGCTCGCCGGGAATCGGCAACACGCGTCGACGACACGACCGCACGGGCTACTTCAGGGCGTGCGCCGCGGCCTGGGCGAGGGTGCTCGCGGCGTCGGAACGCTCCGCCTTGGTCGACTTCTTGTCGGCCAGCACCTTGGCGGCAGCGGTGAGAACCTTCTTGCCGGGCCGCCGCGTCGACGTGCCCGGGGACTGGGCCAGCGCGCTGGCCGCAGCGCTCTTCTCGGACTTCGACCGCTTCTTGGCCCGCACCGTCTTGCCCGCCGCGGAGGCCGGCCCGGACTTGGTCGTCTTGGCGTCTGCCGAGCCCGCCTTGCCGGAGGTCTGCGACAGTGCGCTCGCGGCGGCGGTCCTGCTGCTCTTGGACTTGCCACCCTTGGCGGCCCGGCCTGCCGCCGAGGCGGCCTTCGGGTGCGTGGTGCCGGATGCCTTCGTCTTCGCCATGGCGCTCTCCAAGCTCGTCCGTCGGTTGTCGTCTCAGCCGAGTACCCGAACTTCCCTGCCTGGAACGGCTGGAGGCCAGACGGTCCGGAAGGCGATCAGTCGCGTGCCGACTCCGACGGGCCGTCCGGTGCTGGACCGGTCGTCCGTCAGAACGGACAAGCAGCCTCATTCAGCCCGGCCGGACGACGAACCGCGGTGTCTCGAGATGCCCATCCGGCTGACGCGGCAGTCGGGCCCGTCCTACGATCGGCCCGTGGTCATCAACAACCCCGCTTTCGCCGCCTGTTGCCGCCCTGCGCGCAGCAACTTCTGTTGTTGTCGCGCCTCTTCGATCTGACGTCCTCCCCCTCCGCTGCGGTGACAGGCCGGGTCGACACTCCGCCTCGCTGACCGAGCGATCCCCCTGAGCGTCCGATCCAGTCCCCTTGGCGAGCTTCGGCACCCCTCGGAACCCCCTGACGCCCCGCACCCGTACGCCCTCGCACGGCGCTGGGGCGGGCCGGCTCTGTCCAGAGTTCAGGTGTCAGTCAGTCCACATGTTCCACTCCGTCCCCCGGGAGTAGATTCCTCATGCCTATCGACGAGTCCGCGTACGACCGACGCCGCCTGGGCCAATGGCTGTCCGGTGAAGCCAAAGCCGAGGGCGTGTCCCGTCGTGATCTACTGCGCCTGGCCGCCGCGGCCGGCGTACTGACGACCCTCGCGACGCCCACCCCCGCTTCCGCTTCCCCCTCGGCCTCCGCCTCCGCCAGCACCCCGGCGCCGGCCCCCGGGATCGTCAAGCCTCTGCCACCGGAACTGTTCACGATCCGGGGCACCAACGCCGAGACGAACTGGTCCGCGCTGCGAGGAACGGGCTTCCACACGCCCGTGGACCGATTCTTCGTCCGTAACCACACCTCGACACCCCGTCTGGACGCAGCCAGTTGGAGGCTCAAGGTATGGGGGAGCGGGCTGCGCGGCGCGCCGGGCCTCGACAAGTCGGTCGAGTTCGATCTCCACGATCTCAGGCGGCTGCCATCGGTCACGATCGACGCTTTCGTGGAATGCGCCGGCAACGGGCGAAGCTACTTCGCCACCCAGCAGGGCGACACGGTGACCGGGACCGCCTGGACTCTCGGTGCGGTCGGCACAGCCCGCTGGCGAGGCGTCCCGCTCTCCCTTGTCCTGCGGCTCGCCGGGTTGACCCGCCGCGCGGTGGATCTCCAACCACGGGGCCTGGACGACGAGTACGTGACCGGCGGGATCAACCTCGGCCGGGTCCGTCGGCCGATGCCGGTGGCCAAGGCCCTGGACGACGTGATCCTCGCGTACGAGATGAACGGCGAGCCGCTGCCCTACGACCACGGCCACCCGGTCCGGATCGTCGCCCCCTCCTGGGTGGGCATCTCCAACATCAAGTGGGTCGGCGACATCGAGGTGTCCGACCAGCCGCTCTACTCGCCATGGAACACGGACTTCTACCGGCTGTTCGGGCCCGCCTACCCGGCCGAGGGCAGCGCACCGCTCACCGGTCAGACTCTGAAGAGCGCGTTCGAGACGAGTGCGGGCGCCACGTTCGCGGCGGGGGTACGCCATCGGCTGACCGGACGTTCCTGGTCGGGCACCGGCGGCATCCGACACGTCGACGTCAGTACCGACGCGGGCGCGACCTGGAGGCGGGCCGACCTCCACGACCGCCCCCGGACCGGGATCTGGTCCCGCTGGTCCCTGGACTGGCACCCCACCGCTCCCGGGGCGACCGCCCTCCTGGCCCGCGCCATCGACACCACGGGCCGTTCCCAACCCGCCACCACGACCCCCAACACCCAGGGCTACCTTTTCGACGCGGTGGTCCGTCATCCGGTCACCGTGCTCGAACCGGCGTCGGTCTAGGTCGTTCGCCTCGGGGCGCGGTTCGTCCAAGAACCGCGCCCACGAAGCCCGTTGGCGCAGTCGCCCTACCCGTGGTGCCCGGGGGCGAGCGGGGCTCCGGCCTTGCGGACGACGTCGGCGATCCAGGCCATGGCCTCGGGCACGTCGTAGTTGCCGGCGTGCGGCTGGTTCCAGGCGAGCTGGTAGTTCACGTTCTTGACCTGCTTGTCCGCTTCGAGCGCGCGGTCGAGGTTGAGCGAGATGGTGAACGCGGTGTCCCGGTCGCGGGTGCCGTTGCGCACGTACCAGTTCGGCGCGGTGTCGGCGCCGGTGCCGACGAAGTCCATCGGGTCGATGAGATGGACCTGGTCGTCGACCGTGGTGCTCTTCTTGCCGGTGTACTGGTCCCACGTCAGCCCGGTGTCGTCGGTGCCGCTTCCGTCGCCGGCGACGTTGTTGTGATTCCAGCTGTACTCGGTGTAGTTCATGTACTTCTGGGTCGGTGGGCCGAAGAGGTTGGTCTCGGTGCCGCTGGTGGTGTTGCCGTTGACGCCCACGGCGTCGAAGGCGGGAGTCGTCTTGAGAGTGGCCTGGGTGGCGACGAAGGCGAGGTACTTCGCCATGTCGACGGAGAGCACCTTGTCGGTGCCGTTGTCCGCGTCGATCCAGTCGTTCACGTACGACGTGGTGGTGGGCGGGCCGCCGGGGCCGCCGGACTGGATCTCGAACGTACCGCCCAGAGGCGGAATCGTGTGGGCGGGATCAGCCTTCATGTAGGCCTCCGCCGAGCGGATGACCTCTTGCCTGATGGTGTCGAGCACGTTCGCGGCGGTGAGCCGGGAGCCGTCGGGGTTGCGCAGCCCGAGGCTCTTCTCGTACGCGGGAAACCGGGCCGCGATGGCGGCCGCGTCCACCGGCGACGGGTTCTCGCCGGTGGTTTCGCGGGTGGCGAGGACGTTGTACAGCCACTCGTAGGCCGTGTCGGCGTTGCCCAGGTCGGTGATCGGGCAGTACGCGTTCACGGCGAAGACGTCATCGCGCAGGGTGCTTTGGCCCTTCGCGTCGATGCCCGCTGCGCCGATCGCGGCTAGGTAGGGGTTGTACTCACTGCTGTTGCCCGACGCGCCCAGGATCGAGGACAGTGCGCCGCCACCGCTGGTGCCGTTCACGACGATCCGCTCGGCGCTGCCGGGCATCACCGCGTCGTTGAGGCGGAGGTAGCGGACGGCGGCCTTCTCGTCGGCCACCGCGGCAGGGGCCTTGCCGGGAGACGTGCCGTCGGCGCCGATGAGTCCGCGGCTGCGGTTGGCGACGTCGGCGAAGACGTAGCCGGCCTTCAGCGCGGCGCCGACGTTGCTCGTCGCGCTGGTGTAGGAAGAGCCGTTGGTCACGCTTGCCTTGACGTAACTGGCCATCCAGCCGCTGTTGTTCACCGCGAAGTAGATCGGGGCCTGCTGGTTGCCGAAGGCGCTTTCGGGGACGAACACGTTCATGCTCTGGTAGCCGCAGGCGGTGTTGGGGATCGTGGTGCTTCCGCCACCGGGACCGCCGGGCTGCTGCGCGGCGGCAGCGACCGGGTGTGCGACGTAGCAGATCTCCTTGTACCAGCGCACGTTCATCGGCCGACCGTCGACCGAGACGGTGATCGTCGTGTAAGCGGTCGAGTCGAACGCGAGCGCGGCGTCCTGCGGGTCTGCACCCTTGGCACTCCCCCGCGAGTGGCCCGTTCCGATGCCGTCGGCCGCGAAGGAGGCCGGCACGGGGCCGGCGACGAGCGCAAGGGTGCCGGCGATCGCCACGACCCTCAGCAGGTCTCTACGGACACCAGGGTGCCCTTCACGTTTGGCCGTCGCTCGGGTCAGTCCATCGCGTCCGAAGGACGCGGAGGGCCGCTGCATGGAGGTCTCCCCTCGTTGAGCACCACGTGCTCCGCCGATGCCTTGGGGTCAAGGCGTGAGGGACGCTACAAGATTGTTAACAATATGCCTAGCGATCCATCGGACAATATTGCTGACGTTTACCCTCCAGCAGATCCCCAGGCAGGCTCTCGGTCGACCAACAGACCTCCGCACAAGCCTCGGTCCACCAACTGCGCACAGTGCGAGTGCCGGTTGACCGGTCCCCGACCCTTGATCATTACCGGACCTGCTGATTGGCTGGTCGGCATGACCGATCTCGGACCCGTCGCCTGGCCACCTGCTCCGGTCAGGACCGCGCGCCTCGTGCTCCGCGCACCCGAGGCCCGGGACCGTGCGGCGTTCATCGAGCTGCTTTCGTCGCCGGAGGTGCACACCTACCTCGGCGGCCCCCGCCCACGCAACGAGCTGGCAATCGAGTTGCCAGGGGTGCCCGAGCGGTGGCCCGGGAGCTTCGTCGTGGAGCTCGACGGGTCGATGATCGGCCAGATCCTGCTCAGGAGAGCAACAGAGCACCGCAGCCCGGCCGCCGCGGGAAAGGTCGATCTCGGCTACCTGTTCCTGCCGGAGGCCTGGGGATTCGGGTACGCGACCGAGGCGTGCGCGGCGACACTGGACTGGCTCGCCGACGCGCTTCCCGACGAACCCGTGGTGCTCACCACCCAGTCCGCCAATGACAGTTCGATACGTCTCGCGGCGAAGCTGGGGTTCACCGAGGTGGAGCGGTTCGAGGCCTGGGGCGCCGAGCAGTGGCTGGGCATGCGGTCCCCGCTCACACCGTCCGACCGAGTGCGCGCCTGACAGCGAGGATCCGCAAGTCGGCGGGAGTGCCGTCACGGTTCAGGGCGCGCCCTCACCGAGGGCCTGTCCTACGAGCAGACCTCAAACGCACTCTCAGCGCGGCTACTTACGCAGGAAGCCCGTGTAGTTGTGCTGCTCAACCTGGCTGTTGATCTGTTTGACCGTCTCCAGACCCACACTCACGATGATCAGGACGCTCGTACCCGTCAGCTGGTTGGCGCCGCCGAAGCTGGCGAAGGCCACCGTCGGGACCAGAGCGATCAGACCGAGGTAGAGCGATCCCGGCCAGGTGAGCCGGTTGAGGACGTAGCCCAGGTACTCGGAGGTGGCCCGTCCTGCCCGGATTCCCGGGATGAAGCCGCCGGCCTTCTTGATGTTGTCGGCCACTTCCTCCGGGTTGAACGTGATCGCCACATAGAAGAACGCGAAGAACACGATCAGCAGGAAATAGGCGGCGATGTAGAAGGGATGGTCCCCGCGGGTGAAGTTACGCGTGATCCAGGTCGTCCACCCGGCCGACGAATCGGCGAACTGCGCGACCAGCGCGGGGATATAGAGAAGCGACGAGGCGAAGATGACCGGGACCACACCCGCCTGATTGATTTTCAGCGGGATGTACGTGGCTGTTCCGCCGTAGGACTTGCGGCCGATCATCCGCTTCGCGTACTGAACCGGAATACGGCGCTGCGCCTGCTCCACGAAGACGACCAGCCCCACCATGGCGAACCCGATGAGAAGGACCAACCCGAAGTTGACCCATCCGCCGGCGATGGTGCCTTCTTCCTTCACGGTCCACAAGGCACCGGGGAAGGTGGAGGCGATCGAGATGAAGATGAGCATCGACATCCCGTTGCCGATACCGCGTTCCGTGATGAGTTCGCCGAACCACATCACGCAGGCGGTCCCCGAGGTGATCGTGAGCACCATCACCACGGTGGTGAAGATCGATTGGTCGGGGACGATGTTGCCCGCTGTAGGACAGTTGGGGAAGAGCGCGCCGCTCCGAGCCGTGGCCACCAGACCTGTGCTCTGGAGGAGGGCGAGCCCGACGGCCAGGTAGCGGGTGTACTGCGTGATCTTCCCCTGTCCGGCCGCGCCCTCCTTCTTCAGGGCTTCCAGCCGGGGAATCACCACCGTCAGCAGTTGCAGGATGATGCTTGCCGTGATGTACGGCAGGATTCCGAGGGCGAATACCGTGATCTGCAGCAGAGCCCCACCGCTGAACTGATTCACCAGGCCCAGCAGTCCGGTCCCCTTGGACACGGCACTCACGCACGTCTGGACGTTTTGGTAGTCCACGCCGGGGATCGGAACGTGCGCCCCCACGCGGTACAGAACAATGATGCCGAGCGTGAAATAGAGCTTCTTACGCAAGTCGGGCGTGCGGAACACCTGGACGAATACGTTGGGCACGGCTTCCTCCTCCGCCCCCACGCAGGAACGTCAGGGGTGAAAAAAGCAAAGAACATTCACAGCATAAGAGGACATTGGCCGCATATGACTGTCGCCTCGCCCGCACGGTTTCGGAATGCTCTGTTCGCCGCAGTCGATCGATCTGAGGCCGCGTCACGGAACAGCCGGCCCCGTCGCACGCGCCGGCCAACCGCTCCGGAGCCATGGCAGGCCGTTGGAATCCCGGGGCATGAGATGTCGGTCGAGCGCGCTCACCCTTGAGCGCGGGCCGTCGGGCCCGCGCTCGGGTGTCGTCAGTGTCCCGCGCTCTGCCCGCCGTCGACGTGAGAGATCTCGCCGGTGACGAAAGGGGCCTGCTCCAGGTAGAGGATGGCCCGCACCACGTCGTCGACCTCGCCCATCCGGCGGACCGGGTGAAGGGCGGCCTGCTCACCGCCGGGATCGGTCGGGTGCATCGAGGTCCGGATGACACCGAGCGACACAGCGTTCACGCGAATGTCGCGGGTCGCGTACTCGATGGCCAGCGACTTGGTGACGGCGTTCAGTCCGCCTTTGGTCAACGACGCGAGCGCTCCTGTGACGCGGGCGTCGGCGTTGTCGACCAGACTCGTGGAGATGTTCACGACGTGGCCGCCGCCCTCGCGGGAGAGCATCGCCCGGATCGCGCTGCGGGAGACCTCGAAGAAGCCACGCACGTTCACGCCGACGACCGCCTCGTAATCCTCGTCGGTGTAGTCGGTGAACGGCTTCGCGACGAACACTCCCGCGCAGTTGATCAAGGTGTCGACGCGGCCGAACCGATCCATCGTCGCCTCGACGATCCGCGTGCCCGCCCCGGGTGCGGCCACGTCGTCGGCCACAGCGAGCACGTCGGGGTCGTCCGACGGCTGAATCGAGCGGGCGACCGCGGCGACCGCGTAGCCGAGCTGCCGGTAGGCCGTGACCACGCCTGCCCCGATGCCTCGCGAGGCGCCGGTGACGACGGCGACTTTGTGCGTGTTGTCCATAGGGGATTCTGGCCCGACAGTGTTCCGAAGGGTGCGCGCGTCGCGATGCGTGTCGTGACAGGCCGCGGCCGAATGCCTCCGTGACACCGGGCAGCAGTCGTCTTCGCGCGAAGAGTTCACCGGGGGACTCGGCATACGAGGAGCGCGGGGTCCGCGCAGACCGCGTTCACCGTGCATCCATCGGCAGGAGCGGTAGGCTGAACAAAGCGACATTCCGCCCATCGGGGACTCACTGTCGCCTTACGGCCCAGACCCCGCCATTTCACGGGCAGTTGAGTACGGGCACAGGTCATGCGTCCGAGATCGTCCCGGGCCCGCGGGCCTCACATGCCGCAGACGGATAACGGCGTCGCCTACACGCCACCGAAAGTGCGTCTGGAGCCATCACATGTCCCACCACCTCGATTCCCCCGCGGCCAGGGCCGATGCCCGGCTGAACATCTCCGACACGTACGTGTTCCGAGGTGACCGCGGAACCGTCCTCGTGATGAACGTCTGCTCCGACTCCGCGGGTCCCGACGCGCCGAAAGGGTTCCACCCCGAGGCTCGATACGAATTCAAGATCGACAGCACGGGCGATGCCGTCGAGGACCTCGCCTTTCGCTTCACCTTCGGCGAGTCCGATGCCGACGGCTCGCAGACGGTCGAGCTGAGCCGTATCACCGGAGCCGACGCGGCCGACGACTCGGCGGCCGGCACCGTAGTGCTCGCCGGCCGGACGGGGCGGGAGCTCAGCACCGACGCGGGTGTGCGGGTGTGGACAGGTCGGGCCAGCGATCCGTTCTGGATGAATCCGGCCGTGGTGGAGGCGGTCGGCCAGGCCTTCCAGCACGGCACCGACGTCGAAGTGCCCGAGCCGGATTCCTCCGAGGTCACCAGCCTGTTCTCCGGCATGAAAGTGCGTTCCATCGTGCTGGAGGTGCCGGATTCGGAGCTGCTGGCCTTCACGGGCGGCCGGGACATCGGCGTATGGGGTGTCACGGCGCTGGCGACCGATGCCGGCGGATGGCACCGCATCAACAGGTGCGGACTCCCGATGGTGTCGCCGATCTTCGCGCAGTTCGACGACGAGCTCGCGGAACTGCTGAACCAGACCCGACCGGCCGACGACACCCGCGTCCTCAGTCGGGAGATCACCGGTCGCGTCGCCGCGGTGGTCGGCGCCCGCGGCACCACGTCGGATCCCCAGGTCTACGGCCAGGAAGTGGCCGAGCGGATTCTCCCGGACGTCCTTCCGTACACGGTGGGCACGCCCGCCGTCTTCGGCTTCGCGAAGTTCAACGGCCGGGCACTCACCGACAACGCGGGTGAGGTCATGTTCTCTCTCGCGACCGACAGTGCCCTCAGTGTCGGACTGGGCAAGGAAGCGGTCGACGCTCCGACCACCTCGTCCTTCCCCTATGTGGCTCCGACCGGCTGACATCCCGACGTCCTCGGCGCACCGGCGCCCTGAGCTCCGCGCTTCCGGTCACCATCTCGGTCGCCGACGCCGCGTCACGCGCCGGTACGCGCGCGGTGCGACCACCCCGGAACACGGCGAATCGAGGAATTCTGTGTTCACGTCGAATGTGCCAGGTGACAGCCGGACAGCCGCCTTCGGCGATGGGACTTGAGGTGTCCGCCATCGAGCCCGATGCGCACCCCCAGGGGTACCGGGCGACGCTCTCCTCGGCCGTGGCGAACCTCAACCCGGGGGCGTTCTCGTTCGTCATGGGCACGGGGATCGTGTCCACGGCGCTGTACGTCAACGGCGCCGGCACCGCTTCCGCGGCACTGCTCTGGGTGGGCCTGGCGGGTTTCGCCGTACTGCTGCCCGCCTACGTCTGGCGCCTGCTGCGCTGGAAGGAGCGGTTCGTCACGGGTCTCCTCGGACCGCGCTCCTTCGCCTTCCTCACCATCGCCATCGCGCCCAATGTCCTGGCCGCACGGCTGGTCCCCAGCGGACACACCGCGGTGGCCGGGGCGTTCCTGGCGTTCGGCGCGGCGGTGTGGCTGATCCTGGGATACGCGATTCCCCTCGGGCTGATCACCACCACCCGGCGCCGCCCATCGATCGACCAGGTGAACGGCACCTGGTTCCTGTGGTCGGTGGGCTCCGACTCGATAGCGGTCGCGGCAGCCTCCCTGGCTCATGTGACCTCGGGTGACTTCCTGCCGGTGGTGGCGGTGGTGTGCTGGGCCATCGCGTTGGTGCAGTACCTGTTGGTCGCCGGGATCGTCCTGGCCAGACTGCTCGTGCGACCGGTTGCGGCCGGGGATCTCATGACGTCGCTGTGGATCTTCATGGGTGCGGCGGCGATCAGTGTGCTCGCAGGGACGAGGCTGCTCGAACTGCCACCGGACAGCGTGCTCCTGCCCCGCTCGGTCCTCACCGGCTGGTCCGTCGTCCTGTGGTCGTTCTCCAGCTGGCTGATACCGCTGCTGCTGGCTCTGGGGGTGTGGCGCCACGGGGTGCAGAAGATTCCGCTGCGTTACGAGTTCGGCTGGTGGAACCTGGTCTTCCCGATCGGTATGTACGGGGTCGCCACCCACGAACTGGGACGCGTGACCGGAACATCGTGGATGACCTCGATGGGGCGTGGAGAGATCTGGGTCGCCGTCGGGGTCTGGGCCGTCGTGATCGTCGCCATGGCCGTCACCGCGGTCCGCCCCTACGCGAGGACCGGCCGCCGGGACAGTACGTCAGCCCACTCCCACTAGACACAATGTCCTGATCTGCCGCTGATATGGCATTCACGGCTATCCCTCCTGGATGCACCGACCGCATATTGTCGGTGGCCCGACACGGGCGAATGCCCAGCTCCCACGACGGATGTCCAGCGACGGCGAAGCTCGCGATCACGGCGGGTGACGACGAGGATTCCGACAGTGCCGGCCGTCGGTTGTTCCGAATGAGGAAAGAAGGCGATCCACACCGTGGCGTCGCAATCCCATGCCGCGGAGCCGGCCCTGAAGGGGCTGGACTTCGGCATCAACGAATGGCTCGTGGACGAACAGTACGAGCGCTACCTGAACGACCCCGACTCGGTCGGCCGGACCTGGCGGGACTTCTTCACCTCCCCGGTCTCCCTTCCGGCACAGCGGGCGGAAGGCCACGCGCAACCTGCTCACGACGGGTCGGACGAGACCGCGATCAAGGCGGTCCGCGTCGCCGCACTCATCGACGCCTACCGGGCGCGCGGACACCTGACGGCCGACACCGACCCGCTCACGAACGGCCGGGGCGTCACGCAGCCGGACCTCGACATCACGGCGTTCGGACTCCGAGACGACGACCTGCCGAGAGAGTTCGCCGTCGACGGGTTCACCGGCCGGACCACCATGACGCTCCACAGCGTGCTGAACGCTCTGCAGGAGTCCTACTGCCGTTCCGTCGGCACCGAGTACATGCACATCCGCAGCTCCCAGGAACGCCTCTGGGTCCAGCAGCGCATCGAGTCGACCTCTCCCCGGCCGGACGTCGCCGAACAGCTTCAGATTCTCTACCGGTTGGGTGCGGCAGAAGCCTTCGAGACGTTCCTGCAGACGAAGTACGTGGGCCAGAAGCGCTATTCGCTCGAAGGCGGCGAGTCCGCGATCGTGCTGCTCGACGCCCTGCTGCTGCGGGCCATCCGGCACGGCATGAGCGAAGCCGTCATCGGCATGGCCCACCGAGGCAGGCTCAACGTACTGGCCAACATCGTCGGCAAGTCCTACGCGGACATCTTTCACGAGTTCGAGGACGCCGCGGACGTCCGGTCGGTCCAGGGATCGGGTGACGTGAAGTACCACCTCGGCGCGGAGGGAACCTACAGCGCCCTGGACGGCCACTCGCTCGCCGTCTCCGTCGTGGCGAACCCCTCGCATCTGGAGGTCGTGGGACCGGTGGCCCAGGGCGTGGTGCGCGCCAAGCAGGACCAGGCCGTGAGTGGCGGAGAAGCCGACCCCGTCCTGCCGATCGTCATCCACGGCGACTCCGCGTTCGCCGGCCAGGGCGTGGTCTCCGAGACGCTCAACATGTCGCAGCTGCCCGGGTACCGCACCGGCGGGACCGTGCACGTCGTCATCAACAACCAGCTCGGCTTCACGACCTCGCCCGCCAACGGCCGTTCCAGCACCTATGCCACGGACGTCGCCCGGTCGGTCGACGCGCCGATCCTCCACGTCAACGGAGACGATCCCGAGGCCGTCGTTCGGGTCGCGCGCCTGGCGTTCGACTATCGCGAGACGTTCCACAAGGACGTGGTCATCGACCTGATCTGCTATCGGCGCCACGGGCACAGCGAGGTCGACGACCCGTCCATCACGCAGCCGGCGATGTACGACCGGATCAACGACAGGCCTTCGGTGCGCAAGCTGTACGCCGAGGCACTGATCCGCCGAGGGGACATCGGTGAGCGCCAGGTGGAAGGCGCGTTGCGGGACTACCAGGCTCACCTCGAACGAGCCTTCACCGAGACCCGGACGCTGTCGGTGGCCCACTCCCCCGCGCCCGAGCACGCCGCGAACGCTCAGAACGCGGCACCCCACGCGATGTCCACCACCATCACGGAAGCGACGGCCCGACACGTCGTCGCTGCGCAGACCGACCCGCCGGAAGGGTTCACCGTCCACTCGCGCGTCGCACCACAACTCCAGCGGCGTGCAACGATGTTGGACGCGGGCACGATCGACTGGGCCACCGCGGAATCGCTGGCCATCGGCTCGCTTTTGATGGATGGGATCCCGGTGCGGCTCGCAGGCCAGGACTCCCGACGCGGCACGTTCGGCCAGCGGCACGCCGTGCTCACCGACCGACGCACCGGCGTGGAGCACACACCGCTCGGCTCTCTCGGTTCCGGTGCCGCCGAACTCGCCATCTACGACTCGTCGTTGTCCGAGATGGGTGCGCTGGCCTTCGAGTACGGCTACTCGCTGGCGCGGCCCGACGCCCTCGTGCTGTGGGAGGCCCAGTTCGGTGACTTCGCCAACGGAGCGCAGACGGTCATCGACGAGTACATCTCGTCGGCCGAACAGAAGTGGGGTCAGCGCTCCGGGCTGACCCTGTTGCTGCCGCACGGCCTGGAGGGACAGGGACCCGACCACTCCTCCGCCAGGATCGAGCGCTTCCTGCAACTGTGCGCGCAGGACAACATGACCGTGGCCATGCCCTCCCTGCCGGGCAACTACTTCCACCTGCTTCGCCGTCAGGCTCTCGGCGAGGACAGGAAGCCGCTGGTCGTCTTCACTCCGAAGTCGATGCTGCGGTCGAAGGCGGCCACCTCGGGACTGGCCGAGTTCACCGACGGTGCGTTCCGTGCGGTCATCCCTGATGACACAGTGGACACCGACCGGATCAAGCGCGTGCTGGTCTGTTCGGGCAAGGTCTTCTTCGACCTGGACGCCCACCGGCGGAAGGCCGGCCCGGCGGACACGGCGATCGTTCGCCTGGAGCGTCTCCACCCCTTTCCGGAGGAGGAGCTCGCCGCGGAGCTTGCCCGCTTCCCCGCCGACGCCGAGGTGCGGTGGGTGCAGGAGGAAGCCCGGAACCAAGGGGCATGGTCCTTCGTCGGACCCCGTCTGGAACGGCTGACGGACCAGCCCGTCGCGTGCGTCAGCCGACCGGAGGCGCCCGCCCCCGCCGTGGGCTCCGCCCGGCGGCATGCCGGCGAACAGCGGGATCTCGTGCTGTCAGCCTTCGACTGACCGCGCCGACGACGCCGCGGGACACAGTCGGCGCACCGAATGCGGGCTGTGTCCCCTCACGGCGATTCCTCGGACTGGGTCCGAGGAATCGCCGTGAGGGCAGGGGTACATCGCGCGCCGTACTGTCGGGCCGCAGGACGCCCTATGACGGGATGACGGGATCAGCCCGCCGCCACCCCCGTCACCGGTCGATCGTGCACCGGCCGCGGGGGCAGCACTGCGGGCACCAGATCCCTCTCGCCCGCTTGAGTGGTCCGGAAACTGGCCCGGAAAGCAGCGGGTGTCACACCCAGGTTTCGTACGAACGCCCTGCGAAGCGACTCGGGTGAGCCGAATCCCGTACGCCGGGCGACGACCGGCATGGAGTCGTCACTCGTCTCCAACAGCGCCTGGGCCGCTTCGAGTCGGACCTGTTCGACGTAGCGCGCCGGAGTGGTTCCGACCTCTTCGTGGAAGAGCCTGGTCACGTGACGGACGCTGATGCCCGCCCGGGAGGCCATCGCCGCCAGCGTGTGATTGGCCCCCGGGTTCTCGGCGACGGCGTCCAGGAGCCGACGGAGCACATCCTGGGTCGTGTGCGATGTCCGGGCACGGACGCTGAACTGGGACTGGCCACCGGGGCGTTGCATGAAGACGACCATGTCCTTGGCGACCGATCGAGCGACCTCGGCACCGTAGTGTTCTTCCACGAGCGCCAAGGACAGGTCGATTCCGGCGCTGACACCCGCCGACGTCATCATCTTGCCGTCCCGCACGAAGATGGCGTCCGGGTCGACCCGGACGGACGGGTAGCGAGACGCCAACTGCCGCGAATGCCGCCAGTGCGTCGCAGCGCGACGGCCGTTCAACAGCCCGGCGGCGGCCAGCAGGAACGCTCCCGTGCACACCGACGCCGTGCACCGGCTCTTGTCGTTCAGGCTCCGGACGACATCCAGGAGCGCATCGTCCTTGATCAGCGATTCCCATTCCGGACCGCCCGGCACGACCAGTACATCCAGGGGTTCGCGCACATCGTCGACGGAGAGGTCAGCGCCCAGGCGGGTCCCGGCGGAGCTCATCACCGCGGCTCCGTCCTCTGACGCGATCTGCACACGGTAGCGTCCGCCGAACTCGTTGGCTGTCGAGAACACCTCTATGGGGCCTGTGACGTCGAGCAGCCGCACCCCCGGAAACACGAACACCGTCACCGTGATCGGATCCGCTCCAGGGCGCTTGCGGTTCATCGAAGACCTCCCGGCAGTCCGCGGCAACGCCCGCCCCCGTGTCGGCAGACAGCCACACTTCAACTATGCGCCCGTGATCCTTCCCGCGGCCATGACCGGCTTGCTAGCTCCTGGAAGGCACAGCCTCTCAGCCGACGTCATCGGGCGCCGACACCACATGACGGGCTGTGGCCGGCTCAGCCACCAGATGTGCACGGACGATCGAGTTCGCCGTCCTTTCCACGTCGGCGAACCTGGCGCGTCCGGCCGGAGTCAGTGTGACCCGCACCGTCCTTCGATCCCGGTCGCATCGACTGCGTTCGACCAGACCCAGCCGCTGCATGCCTCTGAGGAGGTAGGAGATCCTGTCTCCCGACTCTCCGAGAAATGCCTTCAGCTCAGCCACCGGAGCGGAACCGCCGGCCGCCTCCGCGAGGAATCCGAGGGTGAGGTAGTCGAGGAGCGACAGACCGTGCCGCGTCCGCAACTCGCCGTGCAAGTGCCCCAGGGCCCTTAGAGTCCGGGATTCGTCCCGCCCGGTGATATGCGGCGGAGTCCGGTCAGTCATACGTGTTCCCGAGAGTCGACCCGTCGGCCGCCGAACCGCGACCTGAAAACGTAACCGCTTCACCTCGGGCAGCGATCGCCGTCTTAGTGGACTTAAGGCCCTCGGATCAGGACACGGCCGCTCGGGGCGACCGCGATTCAACGAGAACGCTATTTCCTGTACAGGCGGCCGTGTGAAGGTCCAATTACAATGAAATTTGAACGGTGGATTTCACCAGCCTGATGCGACATCTCGTTTTCTCATGGGCGTCTCCCAGCAATCTGGGTTGCCAAGCGGCAGAAGGAGATATCGGTGAACGACGCGTCCGAAGCACGTCTGCCCGCCCTGGGGACACATCTGACCTACGCTCCCAATCCGAGCCGTGCCGAGACCCGGGAGCAGCTTTCCAAGGCGACGTACGACCTTCTCGTGATCGGCGGCGGCATCCTGGGCATCTCCACCGCCTGGCACGCCGCGCAGTCCGGGTTGCGGGTGGCCCTGGTCGACGCCGGCGACTTCGCCGGCGCCACCTCCTCCGCCTCCTCCAAGCTTCTGCACGGCGGTCTGCGCTATCTGCAGACCGGCGCGGTGAAGCTGGTGGC